>JBAVYF010000636.1:0-1975 GCA_049698655.1 Occallatibacter sp.
GGTGGACCGCGTGATCAACGCCGGCGGCATCCCGCAGAACAATGCTGTGCTGAATCAGGTGTACGCCGACGTGCTGGGCAAGCCTGTGTTGGTTCCGGCCGGAGTGCCCACAAGCCTGGGATCGGCCATCTTTGCCCTGCTCGCAGCCGGAGCTTTTCCGAATATCGAAGCAGCGCAGGCGAAGCTCTGCCTGAAGTACACTGTGGTTTTACCTCGGCCGGAAGCGACGACGGTTTACGAGAAGTTATTCTTGTTGTACCGCAAGGCTTATTTCGCGCTGGGCACGCGCTCGGCAGAGTCTGTGGCATTGGGTGACATCCTGCCCGAGTTGCGCCGGATCGCCCGGGAGGCCGCAAAGAATGCATAACAAGCGATCGACCTGCTGTATTCTTGACTTTCTTCGTCTTCGAGGAGCCACCATGCGCATCCGCGCATTTCGTGCCTTACCATCAACCTTAGCAACGCTCTTGGTGATCACTATGACTTCTTCCGCACAATCCGCACCCAAAATCGACAACAAAACGCCGCTCATCGGCGGCCAGCCCGTTGTCACGTTGACCCGTTTGAAAACTGGCGACGGCAGCAAGCCGGAGTTTCTTTCCGCTGTGGTGCTTCCCGGCCGCGGCATGAATCTCTTCCAGATCACCGCCTATGTGCCCGACAAAGGAGAGATACCTCTCCTTCATTCTCCGTCTATCGAGGAGGCTGCGAGTATTCTCGGAGGCCCCGACGATCCGTATGGCACAAAGGCCTTTACTTTCGGCGGAGCTTTCCTGGCTCCCTTTGCCAATCGCATCATCGGGCCGCTTTCCAACGACGGCAAGACGGTCTCTTTCGCATGGCAGGGCCGTCCGATGACGCTGGACGCCAACTGGAAGGGCAAAAAGCCCGAGGCCGTTCCGCACGCCATTCACGGCCTCATTCTGGCTTCCAATGCGGATGACGTAAAACAGACAAGCACAGGCAGCGCCGAAACCGTGAGCGGTGTAATCCATGGAGGCGACTTCGGCGGTCACTGGTTTTCTAAGACTGACGTGAGCATCTCGGTCTCTCTCAGCCGCGATGCGGTCATTGCCACTGTCGAGGCAAAGAATGTGGGCGACAAGCCGGAGCCCGTGGGCATCGCCTGGCATCCCTATTTCAATCTTCTCAGCGGCGACCGCGCGCAAGTACGTCTGCACGTTGCCGGCGACCTACGCGCCGAGGTCAACAACTACGACGATGTCTTCCCCACGGGCAAGCTCCTGCCTGTCCAGGGCACGCCTTATGACTTCACGCGCGAAGGCGGCGCCCCTCTTAACGATCTCTTTCTGGACGACAACTGGACTAATCTGAAGAAAGCGCCCGACGGTAGTTCATACTCGGAAATCATTGATCCTGCCGCGAAATATGGACTTCGTATCGTAGTGCTCAGCCAGCACATCAATGCAGTACAGGTCTATGCCCCGGTCGATAAGCAGTTTATTGCGCTTGAGCCTCAGTTCAACTACAACGATCCATTTGGAAAAGAGTGGGATAACCGCGATACGGGAATGGTGACGCTGCTGCCCGGCCAGTCCGTCACCTGGAAAGTTAAGCTGGAGCTATTCATCCCTGGCGAAACTCCGCGTATGGGTCCAATTTCGCAGTGACACAGACGAGCTGGTCCGGTCCGGGCCCCTGACGCGATTTACCCGTGTAAGGCGCCGCAGGAAACCAGCCTGTGCAGGCCTATCTTCGCCCTGCGGCAAAAGAGTCGTTCACGGCACCCCGCTAATCCCAATGAAGTCAACAGCCGAATCTGTCGGATACGGCTGTATGAAAAGGTTAGGATTGGGGCACACGGGCGGATCCGGGAAGAACCGGGCGACAACCCGGAAGTCGATCGGTTCGGTCGATGCAGGGGCGTTTATCGATACGTATGGATAGACATCGCGGCTAAATTCAGGTTTGCCCACCTGGAACAATGATAGAGCCGTCAAGAATAATCGAATTC
>JBAVYF010000637.1:0-2898 GCA_049698655.1 Occallatibacter sp.
CTCTACGGCTCCAATTTACGAGCCTAGGCAGAATGCAAGCGAAATCGGGAGAAGTAGTTCCGACCCGCGTCGAATTGTCTTTCGACATTTCATTGAAATGCTTGCACGCAGGGAAGTTGGAATTACCTTTGGACGTCCATCAGGTGTGGTTCCGAGGACGCAGGAGAGAATCGATCCGTGGGCCTCAGGCGCGAGCTAGGGATTTGTTATCTAGAAGAAAAATAACAACAGTGAAGCCTGCCGAGCCTCCTCCTTCCTTCGATCGAGCTTCGCTTGAGGAGCGGCTTCTGTGGATTCTTATGCCGCCAATCAACGAATTACTCAACGATCCACAACTGATACTGCCCGAAAAGCCTTTCCCCTACCAGGTCACGGGTATCAAGTGGCTATTTGACAGGAAGAATGCCTTGCTTGCTGATGAGATGGGGCTTGGAAAGACCATGCAGGCCATCATCGCCGCACGCCTTCTGTGGCGCGAAGGCCTTGTCAATAGAATCCTAGTTGTCTGCCCTAAAACGCTAATTCCGAATTGGCATAGAGAGATTGAGATGTGGTGGCCTGAAGTCTCCTTGAATACCTTTGGCGTCACCGGCAACCGGCGCTTTTTCCTTCGGCTTGCGACGCCAAATATCGTGTTCAAAATCATAAACTACGAGGCGCTCTCACGAGAAAAGGACTGGGTCAAAGACCAGCAGTTCACTCATGACCTTATCGTTCTTGACGAAGCACAAAGAATCAAGAACCCCAATGCTGGAGCTGCGAAGGCCGTGAAATCTTTGAAGTCAGAGCGGCGCTGGGCTCTGACAGGAACGCCTTTGGAGAACCGGACTGAGGATCTGGTTTCGATATTCGGGTTTGTGAAACCAGACCTTTTAGAAGACAAAGCCTCCCAATGGCTGATCGCAAAGAAGATACCGCCGTTCCTATTGCGACGCAGGACGGAAGAGGTGATGCAGGACCTGCCTCGGAAAAGTGAACAGGACATTGCGCTCGATCTCGATCCAGAACACCGCGTCACCTATGAGAGGAAGGAACGCGAAGGAGTGATCGGACTGAACGCAAAAGGGGAGAATCTCACGGTTACGCACGTCTTCGCCCTTATCAACCAGCTGCGTCAAATCTGCAACTTCGACCCAATGACAGGATCAAGTGTGAAACTGGATAGGCTACTCGAAGACCTAGAGGAAGTCCGTGATAGCGGGAGAAAGGCGCTTGTTTTCTCGCAGTTCGTTCATGAGAATTACGGCCTGAAGCGGCTCGCTTCTAAACTTGAAAAGGAAGGATACAACCCTTTGCAGTTGCACGGCGAAATACCCTCGAACGGTAGGGTTGCCACGATAAATTCTTTCACAAACTCTGACGACAAGCAAGTCCTGCTGCTGAACTACGCTGTAGGCGGCTTGGGGCTGAACCTTCAAGTAGCCAACTACGTCTTCTTGTTCGATCGTTGGTGGAATCCGGCCGTCGAGGACCAAGCTATAAAGCGCGCACACAGAATTGGTCAAAAGCGGCCCGTTTTTGTCCGTCGATTTTATTGCAAGGACACAATAGAAGAACGTATCTTGTTGAAGCTCGCCGAAAAACGCCGTCTTTTCAGGCAGGTTATTGATGAGAACCGTCCCGAAGCGGACAGCTTCGGACTTTCAGAAGAGGAGATTTTCTCGCTCTTCAAGCTTAGTGTGCACCCGAAGAAGGCAAGCACGACAACCCGGCCCCTGAGCCTCGTCTTGGATAAAATGGACCCAAAGCAGTTCGAGAACTTAGTGGCGCAGCTTTATGAGGCCCAAGGTTATCGAGTGACGGTCACAGGCCAGACGAACGATGCCGGAATTGACATCATCGCCGAGCGGGCGCGTGACGGTGCTTTTGAACGAGTGGCAGTTCAGTGCAAGCACCAGCTTAGCGCTGTTGGACGGCCGACGCTTCAGCAGCTTTGGGGAGTCTTGTCATCCGATCAGCGCTTCAACCGTGGGGATTTGGTCACCAGTGCCTATTTCAGTAAACAGGCTGAAAGCTTCGCCGACGGAAAGCGTTTGCTTCTAATAGGCCGAGTGCAACTGAGCGGCTTATTGCAGAAATACGGGATCGCAAAGCTGATAGATCCCCTTGCAAGTTAACCGAATGGTTATGATTGATTGTGATTCACCCGCGGAGTTCATCGCCGGTGAAAGCTAAGAATCTCGACTGCGTAGAGCTTCGGCACAAGGGCGCCGCTGAGGTGAATCGCCGGTTGCGCGGCATGTCTCCGAAGGCCCAGTTGGAGTATTGGCGCCAACGCGCCGACGAGTTGCGCGAACGCCAGCGGGCTCGGCGCAAGGCCCATCATCCAGTTTGATTCAAGTCGGTTCGCACTCCTCGCGAAGCCTTTGCAAGAGATTGGTAACTCTTGAACCGCACTCGCGTCCTATTCCTCACCGGCTCGCTGAACCTCGGAGGGACGGAGCGGAACATCCTGCACCTGGCCACGCGGCTGAACCCGGAGCGGTTCCGCGTCGAGGTCTGGAGCGACTACGAGGGCGAGCCGGTGCAGGCGCAACTGCGCGCGCGCGGCATCCAGTGTCGCGCGCTGAAGCCGGGACCTTCGCTCGGCAGGCCGCTTCTGACGCGGCTGTTCAGATATAACCTGCCGTACCAGTGGCGCTTGTTCCGGCTGCTGCGGGCGAACCGCGAGTCGGTCGTGCACGCCTTCGGCTTTCCGATGGCGTATTACGCGGCGCTGATCGGCCGACTCGCCGGTTGCCGCAGGATCGTCTTCGCGGTGCAGGACTGGGACGTCTGGAAGCGCTCCGGCGTCTATGCGGCGCTTGACCGCGTCTGCTCCAGGCTGGCAAAGCGCGTCGTCGCGGACGGACAGGACCGATACAAGGAGCAGGCCGTCGCCGCGGTCGAGTCCTGCTA
>JBAVYF010000638.1:0-2980 GCA_049698655.1 Occallatibacter sp.
GTCGCAACCGGGGCTTGCGCTGGCGGCGGGGGCAGAGG
Source organism: Occallatibacter sp. (assembly GCA_049698655.1). Lineage (GTDB taxonomy): Bacteria > Acidobacteriota > Terriglobia > Terriglobales > Acidobacteriaceae > Telmatobacter. The sequence goes on from JBAVYF010000638.1 coordinate 39, forward strand.
TTGAGGGCGTAGAAAGTACTTCATAAAAATCCATAGCTAATGGAACTATCCTCACGGTGCAAGCTAATCCGTTTTTATGTGTATAGGGGATTGTCATGAAGCCTTTGATCTTTGCTCTTTGTGTTGTGTTTGCGTTTGGCGGTCTGAGCGCGCAAACGCCTGGCTGGCAGTCATCGCCGGCATCTACGCAGGTGCCGATATGGCCCGGGGCAGTGCCGGACGCGCAGCCTGCCAAGGGGCTGGAGAGCGTTGAGACGACTGGGAAGGAGTCGCTGGTTGCCGGCAAGCCGTGGATTGCGGTGAGCAATGTCTCACAGCCCACGATGACGGTCTTCGCGCCAACGGGAAAGAATACAGGCGCGGCGGTGGTCGTCTTTCCAGGCGGGGGGTATGAGATTCTGGCCATCGACCTGGAAGGCACGGAGGTTTGCGACTGGCTGACGGCCAAGGGGATCACCTGTGTGCTATTGAAGTATCGTGTGCCGTATTCAGGGCCGCATTGGGATTCGCAATGCAAATGCCAGATTTTTCCGAAGTCACCGCTGGCATTGGAGGACGCGCAGAGAACGCTGGGGCTGGTGCGCTATCACGCGGCGGAGTGGCACATCGATCCGCACAAGATCGGAGTGCTGGGCTTCTCCGCGGGCGGCCACTTGGTGGCGGCGATGAGCACGCATTTTGCGCAACGCGCATATCCGTCCGTGGATGCGGCCGACCAAGAAAGCTGTCGGCCGGATTTCGCGGTGGCTCTTTATCCGGGGCACTTGTGGATCGACGAGAAGAAATTCGAGCTGAATCCGGACATTCGCACGCACATCAGCCGCCAGACGCCGCCGACGTTTCTGTTGCAGAATGAGGACGACCACGTGGACAATGTGAACGACGCGCTGGTCTACTACATTGCTCTGAAGGGGGCTGGGGTTCCGGTGGAGTTTCATTCGTATGCGCAGGGCGGACATGCCTTCGGGCTGCGGCGCACGAAATTCCCCGCGACGGCATGGCCTCAGTTGGTGGAGACGTGGCTGGAAACGATCGGGATGATTTCCGAGTAGGCGCGCAGAAAATACGTTAGCCCCGCTCCTCCGCAAACGCCACCCGCATCCGCTTCCAGGTTGTCTCCAGATCCTCCGGCAGAATGCGCGTCTCGGCCACAGTCGTCATGAAGTTGGTGTCGCCGGCCCAGCGGGGCAAGGCGTGGAGGTGCAGATGTCCGGCGACGCCTGCTCCGGCGGCCTGGCCCAGATTCACCCCAAAGTTGAAGCCGTGCGGATGGTAGAGACGGTCGAGCGCCTGCTCGGCGCGCTGCGCCAGCTCGATCAGCTCATGGGCGGTCGCGGCGGGCAGGTCGGCGAGGCGGTCCAGGTGCGCGTAGGGCATCACCATCACATGGCCGGAGGTGTAGGGGAAGGCGTTCAGGCAGATAAAACATTGCTCGCCGCGCAGGATGAGGCCGCCGGCGGCTTCGGCTTCGCCGGCATTCATTCCGTTGGCGATAGCGTAGTCAATCGAGGCAATCAGGTTGCAGAAGACGCAATGGTGGTCGCCGGGCCAGGCCGCGAGGCTCGCCGGAACGCCGGGGCGGGTGGTGTTGTCGGCCGCGGTAATGTAGGCAAAGCGCCAGGGAGTCCAGAGAAGGTCCATGGGAGGGGTCCGTCTGCATCAGTATAGAGGGTTGCCGGCAGCCTGCAACGCAGTTCGGCAATTTGTTGCATTGACGGGGGAAAGCCGCGGTTGCTACACTCGTGAGCGTAGCTTCCTGCGCGGATTCCAGCAGTGAGTTGCGGCCGCCCACCAGCAAGCCGTTGCCTGCCGTGTGTTTCCCAAGGAGACCAGACGCCTTCCACGCCAGCCAGACCGGTTGGGAGAAGTGTCCCTTGTGAAGATGACACGGTCACAGGCACGCGGTTGCGGGCAGGGAGATGGCCTCCGGCATCCCTCAAGGCAATCGCGGCAGAGGGACCACCCCCAGCGGCAGGCAAGTTTGAGTCGCGGGAGCAAGGAATCCCGGAGCTGGCAGCAATGGCAAACGTCCTCAATCCCGAAACCGAGAGTACAACCCTGAATACCGAATTGGAAACTCCCACACTCGAACCTGCGACGGAGCAAGAGCAGCCGTTGCCAGAATCCACGTCCAACCCTGAGACCGCCGAAGCAGTCGAAATTTCCGCGCTGGACGCCGATGCCTCAACCGAGCCTGTAGCCGAGAGTTCGCCCGTGGCGGAAGCCACTGTCGAGGCCGCGCCAGCAGCCGAAGTTGCAACGGAAGTTCACGCACAACCCGAGATTGTAGCCGAGCTCGCTGCCGCAGCCGAACCGGTTGCCGCGGCGCCGGCGCCCGTCAAGGCCGCCGCGCACGCAGAGCATGGCCCTGAGTCAATGGACGACTTCTCCGCCGCCCTGGAGGCGTTTGAACGCGAGCAGGCCGCCGAGGCCGCCGCCGTTGAAGCCTATGGCGACAAGATTGTCTCCGGCACGGTGATCAAGCAGACGGACAAGCACCTGGTCATTGATGTGGGCCTGAAGTCCGAGGGGCTGGTGCCGCTCGAACAGGTTCTGGACCACGCCGGGGCGGTTAAGTTCCAGCCCGGCGATGTGATCGATGTGGTGATCGAGCGCGAGGAGCCGGAGGGCGGCTACCTGGCCAGCTACGAGCGGGCGCAGCGGTTGCGCGTCTGGGACACGATCGAGAAGGCCGCCGCGGACAAGACCCCGGTGATGGGCACAGTGGTGAGCCGCGTCAAGGGCGGAGTGACGGTGGACATCGGGCTGAAGGCATTTTTGCCCGGCTCGCAGCTTGAGATTCGCCCCGTCCGCAATCTGGACGGCTATCTCGGCCAGCAGATTGAAGTCCGCGTCATCAAGCTGAACAAAAAGCGCGGCAATGTGGTGGTGAGCCGCAAGGAGATTCTGGAAGAAGAGCAGAATGCAAAGCGGTCGCAGAC
>JBAVYF010000639.1:0-8588 GCA_049698655.1 Occallatibacter sp.
GCAGCTTTCCGATCGTCTCGTCGTCATGAGTGAGCGTGCGGCGCAGTTCCTGCGCGAAGTGTATCGAGTTCCTGCGGGAAAGATCGATGTTATCCCTCACGGGGTGCCCGATCTCCCTTTTATGGACCCCAACTATTTCAAAGACAAGTTCGGCACGGAAGGCAAGTCCGTTCTGCTCACGTTCGGCTTGCTGTCTCCCAACAAGGGCATTGAGAATGTCATTCGTGCTCTGCCCGCGATTCTGTCCCGGAACCCAAATGTGGTCTATATCGTCTCTGGAGTCACACATCCGCACATTCGCCGTCGTGAAGGCGAGCGCTACCGCGAACACTTGCAAGCGTTGGCAAAAGAGCTTGGGGTTTCAGGTCACCTGATTTTCAATAATCACTTTGTAACTAATGAAGAACTGGTGGAGCAGGTAGGCTCGGCGGACATTTATATTACTCCCTATCAACAGGAGGCGCAGGTCGTCTCCGGCACGCTCGCGATTGCGCTCGGAGCAGGAAAAGCGATCATCTCGACGCCATACTGGCATGCTAAGGAGTTACTTGCGGAGAACAGAGGCGTGATTGTTCCTTTCGAAAATCATAGTGCCATTGCTGAAGCAGTTCTCGCATTGCTGGCGAACGATGCGGAGCGCCATGCGATGAGGAAGCGCGCCTATCTGTATTCTCGCAGCACTACCTGGCCAAAAACGGCAAGGGCGTATATGGCCAGTTTTCAGCGTGCGCGTTTCGAGCGCTCATTGCAACCAAGGGCCTTCCAACAGGACATTGCCTCTGTAGAGCTGGCAAGTATTGTGGAGTCTCTGCCGTCGATTAACACTGGCCATTTGCGCACGATGACTGACGATACAGGAATTTTGCAGCATGCGATCTTTTCCGTGCCATACACGCTTGAGGGCTATACAACCGACGACAACGCACGGGCTCTCATCGTGTCAGTTCTTCTGGATGACAACCCTCAGTATGCGGGCATACGGGAGTATGCAGATCTTTCCCATCGCTATCTCTCCTTTTTATGGCTTGCCTTCCATACCAATACGGGAAGGTTTAGCAACTTTCTTGGGTACGACCACAAATGGAGTGATGAAGTTGGGTCGGATGACAGCCATGGACGCGCATTGTGGTCCCTGGGGAAGGTTCTCGGCCATTCGCAAAATGCAGGATTGAGAGGGGCGGCAGGAAGGCTTTTTGAAGCCGCAGTCCCTGCAACGCTCACTCTTACCAGCCCCCGTGCCTGGGCATATTGCATCCTGGGAATGCAAGCCTATCTGGACTGGTTCCCCGGAGACAGAGCCATTCAAGGCGCACGCAATATCCTTGCGAATCGGCTTCTTGACATCTATGAGCGCAGCCATTCCGAGACATGGAGATGGTTCGAGAAGAGTCTTTCCTACTCGAATGCAAGGCTGTCGCAGGCCCTCATTCTGGCCGGATGGAGAAGTGATAACCAGAGAATGATCGAAGTTGGGATGGACTCCCTGAAGTGGCTTGTCGCCGAGCAACACCGCGACGATGCGGAGATCTTTGTGCCGATTGGATCCGATGGGTTCTTCATTGAAGGAAATGAAAAGGCGCGCTTCGATCAGCAACCAGTGGAAGCATGTGCAACCGTCTCTGACTGCCTTGAGGTATACAGGCTGACGGAAGAAAGCCAATGGCTTGAGGAGGCGAACCGGGTATTTCATTGGTTTTTAGGTAAGAACGATCTCAAGATTCCGCTGTATGATACAGTGACAGGCGGATGCAGGGATGGACTTCATCCGGACCGCGTGAACGAGAACCAGGGAGCTGAATCCACGCTCTCATTCCTTATGGCGCTGCTCGAAATGCAGACGGCCAAAGTAGCAAGCGCAGATGAACTGCATCATGGAACGGGTGTATCTTCTTGAATCCAAATCCTGATATTTCCGAATCACCAGCACATATCGCTCATGAACAGAAGGTGACAGGAGCATGTGACGAACATAATCTGTTCACACGCTATCCCGCCAACCCTCTCCTTTGTAAGGAGCATTGGCCCTATCCAATCAGCAGTGTCTTCAATGCTGGTGCGGTACTGCTGGCTGACGGAGACACTTTGCTGCTTTGCCGTGTTGAAGATCGAAGCGGCCTGTCTCACCTTTGTGCCGCACGTTCGGCAAACGGCATCGATGGGTGGCGAATCGATCCTCAACCGACTTTGATGGCGAATCCCAAGGAATTTCCGGAGGAGATATGGGGCATTGAAGACCCGCGTATTACCTACGTCCCGGAACTCGAACAATACGCCGTGGCGTACACTTCCTTTGCGCGGGGAGGTCCCGGAGTCTCGCTTGCGCTCACCAGGGACTTCCGGAGCTTTGAGCGGTACGGTGTAATTATGTCTCCGGAGGATAAAGACGCGGCGCTGCTGCCTCGGAAAATCAGCGGCCGCTGGGCTCTTATCCATCGTCCGATGACAACATTGGGCGCGCATATGTGGATATCTTATTCGCCGGATTTGCGGCATTGGGGAAGTCACAAGATCATTCTCGAAGCGCGGCGTGGCGGCTGGTGGGATGCAAACAAGATTGGATTGTGTTCTCCGCCGATTGAAACAGCCAAAGGATGGCTGATGATCTATCACGGAGTGCGGCAAACTGCATCGGGAAGCATTTATCGCCTGGGCCTGGCGCTCTTCGATCTGGAAAGGCCGGAGGTCTGCCTGCAGCGCGGGAACTCCTGGATCTTCGGGCCTGAAGCCCCCTATGAGCGCAGCGGGGATGTCAACGACGTCGTGTTTCCGTGCGGACAAACCATCGGCGCAGACGGGGACACAATCCATCTCTATTATGGCGCGGCCGATAGCAGCGTCGCGCTGGCCACCGGCAGCATCCGCTGTCTTCTTTCATGGCTCGATTCGAATATAAATCTGGCAGAGAGGCGCTTTTTTTAGCTCGCGCGACGGCATCACCGGGAAGGATAGCAACATGAAGAATGCAACCCGAGATTGGCCCGCATGGCTGCCGCATCTGCTTTGGATTCGCCGCAAGTGTCCGCGCTGTAATTCGGTCCTGTTCAAACCAGCGGAACTGCGTCAATTCGATGGCCTTCTCGGCATGTTTGCACTGCACCCCGTTCGCTGCAAATTCTGTTGGCGGCGGTACTATTGGATTACTTTACGCGGCGCGAATGCAGGATAGGTCTTAGAATGTTTGCAGCGGCCACATGAGGCTATGGCTTCCTGGCCGGATGCATGTAGAATCCAACCTGGTCAGCTACCGGCGGCAAACGGCCGATTATTCTGAGACGGTGTCATTCAAACGCAAATGCAAGGGCATTTTTGTATGAATTTCTTTGCCCAACATCCGGCTCATTCCCCTGTTCCAAGCCCGCATCGCCTGTTGGCGCCGCGATGGCTCACGCACCTGGGAGTGCTGGGGTTGTTCTCTGTTGCGGTGATCGATTCTTCAGTCATCCCTCTGCCTCTGCCCGGCAGCACTGACCTGCTGCTGTTGTGGTTGGTGGCGCACAGCGGAGATCCCTGGTTGCTGGCTCCCTGTGCCATCGCAGGCAGCATCCTGGGCGGGTACACCACCTGGCACATTGGCCGCAGAGGGGGCGAAGCGGCGCTGCGGCGCTATGTGCCGGCGCGTCTTCTTAACCGAGTCGTAAGATGGGTGGAACGTCACCGTATCCTCGCGGTCTTTCTTCCCGCCTTGCTTCCTCCGCCTATTCCGCTATTACCGTTTGCGCTCGCCTCTGGCGCTCTCGGCGTTTCGCGCAACCGCTTTCTTGTCGTCTTCGGAACGGCGCGCAGCCTACGTTACTCCTTCATCGCCTGGCTCGGCGTCACCTATGGACGCAGAGTCGTCCGCCTGTTTTCCGGAGACCTCCAGAAGTGGTCGACACCGCTGCTTTCTGTGTTCGTGATCCTGCTGGTGACCGGCGTTAGTTTTGTGATATGGAAGATTCGCGGGTTGCGTAAGATTGATGCCGCAAAGAAACTCACGTTGCAGGACGAAGAAGCTCACACAAACTGAACCGCTGAGACCGCTATGTCCTGCGCTCCCTGGCTTGCTTATTTGCAGGGCTTTCGGGTCGCGTGGGAGACTAATGCAGGAGCGGCGTTCGCGGCCAGGTAGAGGGTGCCTGGCCGCAAACGGTTTCAAGGAACAATCTATATTTTCACAGCTGCTACTTCCGGCCCCCTCCTCCCGACGGGTGAGTCTGAGCCTGAGGTTGACGGGTCTGTAGGGACTGCTGCTGAGATGTGTGTTTTTGCACCAAATTCTGCGTTTGTTGCTGGTGCTTCTGTTCCAGTTTCTGTGTGTTGACGTTCGCCTTCTGCTGATGTTCCGCATCCTGCTTCTGCTGAAGCTTCTGCCGATCCTGGGTTTGTTTGGCGATCAACTTATCCTGCTTCTGCTCGTACTTCTGGTCCGCCTTCGCATTTCCTGAGTTGACTGCCGCGGGGCGAGCGATCGGTGGAAGGTCTTTCGGGTGAACTACTGCATGAGTCTCAGTTGCCGTGCCCCTGGCGCCTATCGCTCCGTGTTGTTGGCTGAAATCTCCGGGCTTTGCAGTCGCTGCGATTGCCGGGTTGCCATGGTTCACCCCTGCGCGCTGCTCCGGATTGCCGCGCGCGGTCTGCGCATGCTGAGTTTGAGCCCCAACAGCCGGAATATGCCTCTGGTTTACCGCGGCCTCCTGGTCTGAGGTTGGACGCGTCTCGACTCCGCCTCTTCCGCCATTGAAGCTGACGCGGCTCTCGTTGTTGTTCTCGACCCTTTCGTTGTAGACATTGTGAAAATTGCCGCCACTCAGGTTGTTGACGGAGCTGTTATAGAAGAAGTGTCCGTTGTTCCAACGGCCTCCTCCGTACCCCCCACCCCAGTATCCGAAGCCGTAGTTGATCCCGCCGTAGAAGCCGACCGTAGGCCCCCAATAGCCATCATAGAAAAGATAACCGCCATCGCCCCAGCCCCAATAACCCGGAGTCCAGAGATAGCCCTCTTCCGGCGCCAATACCCATGTCCCGGGTACCCAATAGTAGTCGGAGATGCTGTCGTCATAGGCCCAATAGCCCGGTGTCCAGAGATAGCCGTCTCCGGGGCAAATGGGCTGATCGTAGACCGGCAGCATGGGTGGGCCGATCGCGATCCTTACGCCAATTTGTCCGAACAAGGCGGCCGGTATGGCCAATGCGAGAAACGCTAACAGAGTCCGAATGGTGCGCATATGAGTCCTTTTGCCAATCATCCTTCGATTGCCCGGCTTTGCTGCGCCTGTCGGAGCTGCGCGGATTGAAAGGCGACGCGTTAAGCACCAGAATTAAGATATTTCTAGACGCCTTGCCGAATCTGTGCACAACTGCTCACCTTTCGTGGATACAGAGAGATTGGCGACCTACACAATAAACATCGCGACGCCCGCGACAAACATGGCTATTGTCGTGATGGCGACGACAATCCATCCCAGTCGGGAGCTCGGTTGGCCTTGCATCAGCTTCTTGTCAGAAGCAACAATCAGAATTGCGACCAGAAGGAAGGGCGCCAGCAATCCGTTGATGACAGCCGTCCAGTAGAGTGCCTTCACGGGGTTGATGCCAATAAAGTCAAGCCCAACGCCCGCTCCCGTTGAAAACAGAATCAGAGCGTAAAACCAGCGTGCCTGCCTTAGTTTCTTATTCAGCCCCTGGCGCCACCCAAGTGTTTCTGCAAAGGCGTATGCAGCCGATCCCGCCAGAGTAGGGATGGCGAGAAATCCGACGCCGACAATCCCCAGGGTGAACAAGGTCGTGGCGAAATTACCGGCAAAGGGCCGAAGCGCTTCGGCAGCCTGGCGAGTGGTTTCGATTTTTGTGATGCCGTGCCGATTAAGAGTGATTGCCGTGGTCAGGATGATAAAGTACATGACCATATTCGAGAAGAACGCGCCAACGCCTACGTCAATGTTTCTTAGACTGAGCTCCTCGAGTGTGGCTCCTTTGCGCAGCGCGAGCGTACTCTGGCCTGCCGACTTCTCCTCTTCAACTTCTTCACTCGTCTGCCAGAAGAACAGATACGGGCTGATAGTGGTGCCGAGAATTGCAACCAGCATTGCCCATTCAGCCCTGCTGTGCGGCATGGATGGCACGAGGGTGTCGCGCAGCACCTGGTTCCAGTCGACCCCCACTACAAATGCGGTAATAGGGTATGCAAAGAGGACAAGGACCAGCCACTTGAGCACGTTGGCGATCTGATGATACTGGAGCCGGACCGTTGCCCATGAAATAAACAGCGCGAACACCACCACAAACCAATGGGAATTGATTCCCGACAGCATTGCGGCCGCGTCCGCCATGCCGGCAAGATCCGCCGCGATATTAATCGTGTTTGCGATCAGAAGGGCGATAACAAAAGCGAGCAGAAGCCACCGCGGAAATCGCTGCCTGAAGTTTCCGGCCAGGCCTTGCCCCGTCACCTTGCCGATGCGGGCACACATCATTTGAACCGCTGCCATCAGAGGCCACGTTATGAGTGCGGTCCACAGCAGCTTGGTTCCGAGCAGTGCGCCGGCAACGGAATATGTGGCGATACCGGAGGGGTCATCGTCCGCTGCCCCGGTGATGACGCCGGGGCCGAGCGATCTCAACAATGATCGAATCCATCGAGATGGTAACAATGTCGGCACGAGAGTTGAGGGCGCGGCTCCTTTCAGATCCAAGCTTGAAGCGACACGGAGTTGTGACAGCCCGCGCCGTGATGGTCAACAAGACAGGGCAGAAGTATCTATGCGCGTGCCTTTCCCCTGGAGCCGGGTACTTCCGGACCACTTGCCCGCCTTTTGCTTCGCGTTTCCCGCCACTTCGTCGATTGTACCCTTCACTCGATCTTGATTCACACAGTCCTCCTCCGTAGATTCAGCATTTGTCAATTCGACTGTGCCGCTTGATTAAAGTTTAAGCGCTTCGATAGCTTGACTCGCCCAGAGACGCCTGGTGGCGCGCAAGTCAAGACAGTCCAAGTGCGAGCTTCATCGCGAATTTCAGCGAGAGCCGGCAAGGCTCATAACCGGCGCCGGACAAGTCCGCAACGCTCTCTGAAATAGATACAAGATAGTGATATTTGCAGGACGGTCATTGCGGCCCGGCCTGCGCTGTTCTGGATGAGATCAGCATTTGCTTGAGTTGAGGCATGGCGCTGCCAAAATACGGGTATAGCGCTGCTGCGTGGGGCGTCAATCGCCTCTTCCTGGGGACAATTGGAACAGGCAAGGATTCATCGGGCGCCGGCAGAGCCGCACCTTGCTGAATTCGGTACGGATAGACTCTTACCCTGGCCAGAATGAACCATGGATATTGCGTCATCTCGATATGCTCCACTTCCGCTGCATTGAATTGAGTGCTTATGCGGCGAAGAGCCAACTTGAGCGCGCTGGCGATGGCTTCCTGCGATGTCTCCCCCACGCCGCTTCTTAACGATCCATCGGCAATCTTGATCAAATTCCATCCGTGCGTCAGTATTGCCTTTTGCAGATTGAGGGCATCTAATGAGCGCACACAGTTCCAACCCTCGCGGAATTCATCGGTCGCTAATCTGAGGCCGTCGGGCAGTTCAGTTCGCGCGCGCAGAAGCATACTCGATTGGGCAATGGTACGCATCGTTCACTCTTTCTCTTTTGCCGATTTCAGTAACTGGGGTTGGACGCGCTTTGCGGAAAGCGTGCTGCCGCTGCGGTTTTTCGCTGAAAAACCTGCGAAGACAGCCGATTTCCCGGTTGCACAATTGTGTTGTAAATCGAACTGTGGCAATAGATGCATTCTGTCTTGCGCTTCAGATAGCCCGTGCCGAGAGTCTGGGGAAAGCTCCGCAGGCAATCCGGGCAGGTGATTGTAACGTGCGCATCCGGAGAAGCGTCGTGTGTGTTGCGATGAATCCAGAGAGGCGCGTCCGGGCTTGAGGGCTGGACTGCGGACCGCTCCATTGGGGGCAGTGTTTCCATGATCCGCAACAGAGCGGCAATGCTGCTGCCTTTTTGATAAAACCCATCGGCGGCAACACCGGAAGGAACCTCGTCGCCGGAGAACGAGCCGCTCATGGCGATCGTCCGGATCGCGGGGAAACGGCGCCGGACCACCGAGAGCAACTCAAAGCCCGACATGTTGGGCATATTGAGATCGGAAAGAAGCAGCTCGGGAACCTCATTCCGTATCTCGCGCAACGCGGATATACCGTCTTCGGCGGAGCGTACGCTATAACCTATCTCAGTCAGTACGTGCGACAGCGACAGTCGAATGGAGGGCTCATCATCGACAATCAGGAGTGTTGCTGGCGAATTCGGCATTTCTTACCCCTCCGACCGCATACTCAGGGAATTGGAGCGAGTATGACCCACACCGAATTGTCAGGCTGTTCAATTTTGTACAGAGCTTGCCAGGGCGCGGTTGGCCGGTTTTGAGCGCCCCTTGAGCAATGCCGTTATAGGCGTTTTCTCGGCATTATTGTCTGGCAAATGATCGAGCAGAACCACATTCAGCAACGATCTGTGCACGCGAATGCGGTCCTTGTACTCGATAAAGCCGTGCTGGCGAAAGCGGTTCATGAAGTAGCTGACACGGGATCGGGTGGTTCCAATCATCTC
>JBAVYF010000640.1:0-11445 GCA_049698655.1 Occallatibacter sp.
GCTTCAACGATGCACGTATTGATGGCAGATCTCTTCATGCAATGATCCTTTCTTTGACCCAACTGCAAATACGACAATGAGAAACCCTTCCGTTAAATCTTTGGAACCCCGCGTGGCCACGCCGGGACTTCAGTTCATGCGCTGGCATCTCCCTTTGACGAGCATTTGCCGTCCATCACGGGCATTATAGGGAAGCTGGTGGTGAATACCGATGGTAATCTGTCCGCATCGGAAATGTTTTGGAGGGTAAAACGGCGCTTTCTGGCGCCAGCGTTGCAATGCGAATAAGCGCGCCAAGATCGGCGCCCTGGCCCTGGAAAACGATTTTTTAGAAGGCGCTCACCTCGTTTCATGCTGAGCAGTTCTCAGAACGAAACGCCATGGGGAATCAGGCGATGCTCGTAGGCCTGCCGCTCAAGCTCCTCGCGGAAATCCGGATGCGCGATAGAGATGAGCGCTTGAGCTCGCTCGGCGACCGACTTTCCCTTCAGGTTGACCATGCCGTATTCGGTGACGACGTACATCACGTCGGAGCGCGGCGTGGTGACGATGTTGCCTGGCGTCAGGTTGAGTACGATCCGGCTGCGGCGCCCGCCCTGCTTGCAATAGGTGGATGAGAGACAGATGAAGGACTTGCCTCCCTTCGACGCATAGGCGCCGCGCACGAATTGCAGTTGCCCGCCGGTGCCGCTGATATGACGGTGGCCGTCCGACTCGGAGGCGGCCTGGCCCTGCAGATCGATCTGGGTCGTGTTGTTGATGGCGACTACACGGTCGTTCCGCATGATGACGTGCGGCGAGTTGGTGTAGTCCACCTGGCTACAGTACATGTCGGAGTTGTGGTCGGCCAGCGCATACAGAGCGCTCGAGCCAAGCGAAAAGGTGTAGACAATCTTGCCGGGGTCGAGCGTCTTTCTGGCGCCCGTAATGCGGCCGGCTTTATACAGATCCCCGATGCCGTCGGTCAGCATCTCGGTGTGCACGCCAAGGTCGCGCACGCCGCTTTCCAGCAGCAGCGCGCAGACCGCGTTGGGCATGCCGCCGATGCCGATCTGCAGGCACGCGCCGTCCTCGATCTCGCCGGCGATGATGCGGGCAACGGCGCGGTCGATCTCTGTTGGCTGAGGATTGGGCAGTTCCGGCGCCGGTTCGTGATCGCCTTCGACGATATAGTCCACCTCGCTCAGGTGGACGCCGTTCTCGTCTCCGTAGACGTACGGCAGCCCCCGGCTCACCTCGACGATGACCATCTTCGCGCTTTCCACGACCGCGCGGTGCCAGAAATTGGAGGTGCTGAAGTTGAAGTAGCCGTTCTCGTCCATCGGGCAGGTCTTCAGAATGGCGATGTCCACTGGGGCAAGAAAACGGCGGTAGTAGTCCGGCACTTCGCCCAGGTTCAGCGGCATGTAGTGGCAGCGCCCGGCATCGTGTCTCTTGCGGTCGTAGCCGGAGAAGTGCCAGCTGAACAGAAAAAATCGATTTCCTCCCCCCTCGCATTCCGCCACCGCCCGCGGCCTCATCGATAGGCAGGAGCGGATCTTCACGTTTTCAAGCGCCTCCCACCGTGCAGCGAGCGCTTGATCGATCACGTCCGGCTGGCCGAGCCCGGAGCCGTAATCGAGCCACATGCCGGACCTGACGAAGGCTGCAGCCCGTTCCGGGGAAATAGTCTGCGCAGGAGCGCGAGCGATCTTCTTAGGCATGCGGGTAGTCTCTCGATCTTAAGGCATTGTGGACTTACGAGGACTGAGGTGAACCACCTCAAACCCCGCTGGAGGCAGGCTGATCCGCCATCGAATCTTCCCCTCCTGCGTGCGGCTCGCGGGAACGCTTTCTCCCCCTTTGACGATCGTCACATCGAACTCCGTCGATTCCAGGCCCACGGCCTGAGGATCGAAATCTATGTTCCCGGCGTAAGCTTTCTCGCCGCTGCAATTGGCCAGGGTAAGCCACACCGAACTCCCGTCCACGACCGGCGTCACCTCCAGAAAATCGTAAACCGGATCCAGCGTCACATACGGTCTCAATAGAGGAACCGCCTCGCTGAGATTCGTGAGTACCGGATGCTTTTCGGCGTAGGCATTGAGCTCCGGCAGATCTGCGCGCTCGTTGCCCAGATCTACTACGGCTTTGAACTGCCCCAGGTCTACGCTCCCGTCCGTCACCTGCTCGTCGGTAATGAAGTGGGGCATCACATGGTGAATCCGCCAGAAGTCGCCCAGTTGGGCGTTCAATCCCGAGAATGCATCCAAATCCGGTCCTGACACGATCTTTTTCATCGGTAAGAGGATCGCGACCGGTTGCTCCGGCGTTATCCCCTTGATCTGCGCCATCGTGTCGCGCCAAGCCTGGTATTGCCACCAGGCATCGGCATATCCAGCTTGGTTTTGCGGCGGCGGATAGATGAAGAAATCCGCGCCAATCTCGAATGGCGCTCCCATAGCGAGGTGGCCCAACCATCGGGAGGTCTCCTCAGTCAGTCCGCTTTGCTGCGGCGTCCACTCTTCAAAGAGAGGTACCTGGTAGGATCGGGCCAGGCTGCCAAAGACAACGGCGAGCCCCGTGAAGTCCGCATCGTCCAGCACCACGATGGCGTTATAGCGTTTGGCGGCCTTGAAGAAGATATCCGGGTCGTTCTCCATCACGCTAGGCCCACTCACGGCCCCGGCTATGTCGCCTCCCCAGTAATAAAGCATGGGGGCCTTGGTCCGGGCCCGCACCAGGCGCGAAATCTCGTCGTACGTCTGGATGACGCTCTGGTGCCGAAAGTCTTGATAGACGGCGAACAGCGGCTCACCCGGCTTAGCCGCTGGAACTTGGCTCCAGTCCGCAAAGGAGGTATGCCACTGTTGGTTGAAGGCGGCCAGAGTCTTGTAAGTCCGGGGCAGCCTTCGGTGAAACTCCTCGATGTCCGCCGGAGCGTAGCCCGCGATTCCATGGGTCGGTGCCACGCCTGAGTTTTTGTAATTTTGCGGCCCCCACATCGCGTCCAACCATCCGTAGTTGGCAAACAAGCCCCCGAAGCCGGGCTTGCCATTCACGTGTTCGACCGTCCGGCCAACGTAATCGAAATATGCCTGCCGGGAATCCTTATCCCACCAGGAAGGCTCACTCGTGGTCATGCCTTCGCTGGTCAGGTCGCGCGCCGTGACCCATAGCGGGGGATTCTTGCCCGCTACTTTGGGTGGCGCCTCCGCCCAGACGCTCTGCCAAAAAATCAGGTAAAGCCCGATATGCGCCTTGGCGGCCGAAGCCAGGTAGCTATCCAACAGCGCAAAATCGTACTCGCCCCGGCGCGGCTCAATGCTGCCCCACACCAGGTTGATCTCCACGCCATTCATCCCCGCTTTTGCTAAAGCGGCAAAATCCGCGTCCGTCCAGGGCGTACTGGCAGCCTGACCCTCGCCCGGCTTCAGGTAGTCGATTTGAACCCACCAGTATGGGTTCCCAGGGCTTGGAGTGGTTTGCGCTGCTTCACTCCCTTTCGCCGCGCCAGGGAGCGCCGAGCTTTCCGAAAGGCCGATGGCGGGATAAAGAGCAACCAAAATGAAGAGGATGGCTGTGAAAACAAGAGGCTCTTTTCCGTTAGAAATCCACTTTCCTTGCTTGGTCATCATGTGATCGAATCTCCTTCTCTCCAAAGTTGTATGCCCGTTGGCGCAAAAAACAATCTTGTTCACCCTCACTGGTGTGTGCGACGAGGTGTTGCAGCGTCACTGGATCGTCCAATGCGCCATTCCGAATGGCACAGCAGCGCTGGGCAGTGTATTTCCGCGCGAGAAAACCAGCGAGGAATCAGTCCCCTGCAGCACGTTCACCAGATCGAGCGGATCGCCTGCGGCAAAAGGTTCATGTTGTTATGGCCGAAGTATCCTCACTCGGTGCAAACTTCACGGCACGATTGGCAATATCAAGGCCGAGGCATGCGTGCTGTCGTGATAGATGACATTGGCAGCCTTGATTGGACCTGTTGAAATCTCCGGGCTTAGTCCGTTATTGAGATTCCGATCAAAGCGGGGAAAATTGCTGCTTTCAATTTCCAGGCGAAGTTTGTGCCCAGCCAGGAATACATTGGAAGTCGACCACAGATTGATAGTCAGCTTGTAGACCTTGCCTGGATTCATCAGCTCAGGATTTTCCATCGAAACCCTATCGCGTGCGCGCAGAATGCCATCCGTGAGATTTTCCGCAAATCCGTTCGGCCACACGTCTATCAACTTACCTACAAAATCCGTGTCGACAGCAGAAGAACTCTCATACAAATTCAGTGTGACGGGACCAGTCACCTCGGTGTCTTTCGTGAAGGCGGGGGTCGTATACACGAGCACATCCGGCCTCGTCTCAATGGCCCGTTGGTCAAGGGGACCAGGAGGGAAGTGGGTTGTGTCACCCAAGACCCCACCGCCGTGTGTAGATACGGGATCATTTGGATCGTAGACATACTGATCAGCAGTCTCAGCTTCTGGTGGAACTGTGCTCAACGTTCCGTCACCGCTGAGCGTGTTAGACTTTCCGCCTGAATGGAGGTAGTAAGCGGTAGCTTTGGCGCGAGCCAAAGGCCATTCATCCTCGTCGCGCCAGATATTCTTGCCCATAACGAATAATCGAACGGGCTTCTCCGCGGCCATCCCATTGTCAATGCCTTTTAGGAGGTAGTCATACCAGCGAAGGGCAAGCTTCGATATATCCGGTACCGAATCCTTGCCAAAATCGACGTCGCCGATCTTGGCGGTCATCCCCGCGTGCCCGCCAACAATCATTATTAAGCGCTGCCCCTTCCGCGACGTCTCGGTCCCTCCCTTGCTCTTGATCCCCATATAGTTCCGGATAGAGCCATCTTGAAACAGGTCGTACCAGCCGCCGATGTTCAACGCTGGGACTTGAATCTGAGCAAAGTGCTGCTCGATCGACCACTGCTTCCAGTAATCGTCATAATTTGGGTGTGCGATCCAGTCGAAATAGTAGTCAGCCAATCCCGCGGAAGTACCTGTGTCCAAGAGAGGATACGCGGATGGCGATTGCTTCAGGTCCCAATGCGTCGGCAGGGCGCTCTTTCCCGCGCGCCGCGATAGCCCGTCAATAGCAAGAGCGCTGCTCCAGGCCTGGGCGAGCAACTGTTCAAAAGCTCCACCCTGATAAGCCCAGTGTTCGTGGTAGTCGGAGGCGGTGACGAAGGGCATAATACCTGCTAGGTGAGGCGGTGCGGCAATGGCCGCGAGCATCTGCGTCGCGCCTACGTAAGATCCGCCATACATGCCGACCTTGCCATTGGAATAGGGAAGCGCGGCAGCCCATTCAACGGCGTCATAACCATCCTGGGACTCATATTTGAATGGATACCAATCACCCTCTGAGGCGTTGCGGCCCCGAACATCCTGAACAATAAATATGTAGCCGTCAGAAGCAGCTTGCAGCCCGAAGGAGACCTCATTGCGCTTGTCGTAAGGCGTGCGCTCCAGAATAACCGGGAATTTTCCCGGAGCATGGGGGCGATAAATGTCTGCTTGTAGAGTCACTCCGTCGCGAGTTTTCATTGCCACATTGGTTTCGACTTTGACTTCATATTTGTCACTGGCGAGAGCACTTCCCGCCGCGATCAGGATTGCGGCTATGACAACAAGAGATCGACGGTTGATTTGCGCCATTTGCACTCCTTAAGATTTTTGCAACGTTGGGCTTCAAACGGTTGGAGGCTGCGGCCAATTGTTGCAAAGCTTATTCGACGGCTAAACCCGGATCGTCAGCGTTTTGCGAGTAGGTCGAGTAAATCACGATACTCTTAGACAGAATAAAGCGTTTTGCATGACGTCGGTGCGGCCATGCGGAAGATGATTCACGGTCACGCCAGGTGTTTCGATGGAATACAAAGATTCATCGTGCGGTCATGAATGCTCGAATGCACGGCCTTTGCGCCGCACGATGAAGCATACGGCGCAAAGGCTTGTTGAAGGTCTCCATTAAAAGATCAACTTGACCGCGACCTGAGCAACACGGCTCGGATTTGCGCTGACGCGCCCAAATTGTGAAGCTGGTGTATACGTAACGGTTGGTGTTGTCGCGCTTCCTGTCGGTGCTGACATCGATTCCGCCAGCGATTGCGATCCTATCTGGAATTGGCCATGGTTGAAGGCGTTAAACATTTCTCCACGAAGCTGGAGATGCAGATCCTTCAGGATCTTGAAGTTCCTCATAAACCCAAGGTCAAAGTTGTTCACTCCGGGCCCAATGAACTGATCGCGACGCCCGGAGCTGAGCGCCCCCCACGGCGGCAACACAAAGTTTTGCGGGGTGAGGTATGTACCACCGGTGGCACGGATATTGCTGTGCACAAGCGGACCTGTCTGATTCGCGTACATGGTACCGGAATCAAGAAATGACGTATCAATACCCGCAGCGACGGAGTAGGGGAAGCCCTCCTCAAAGGTAGCAATTCCGGTGGACTCCCAACCGGAGATGATGTAATTCAGCACCTTGTTGTCGGTGTGCAACACCGTGTCACCAAAGGGAAGGTTGTAAACCCAACTGGCCACAAAACGCTGCGGGTGATTAAAGATTGCAAGGCTTCTGTCGAATTTAAGATTCGGCTTATAGTCGGTGGTCGCATCTTCCGAGGACGCCACATCCAATACCTTGGACCATATATAGCTCGCTGAAAGCGTGAGACCCTTCGACAAATGACCTCTCGCCGTCAAATAGAGCGCGTTATACGACGAGGTCCCCACGCTGTCCAGGTACTCATATCCAGGAAGGATACTGGTAAATGGCGCTCTTGCCTGCGCGGCGGTTGCATCATTGGCAGGATTGGCCTCCAATGCTGAAAGCTGAGATGCATTGGGCAGCGCCGGCTGGTTGACAAAGACTACGGTTGGTAGATGCGCGTCTTCGTTTCCAACATATTCCGCAGTGGCCATGAAGTCCCTACCCAGCTGCCTCTCGACACTCAGCGACCACTGGTAGGAACGGCCGTCGACGTTGCTGGGATTGTTACCTTTCTGACCTTGACCAGCACCGGCGAGGCTTCCCAGCGGAAAGAACTGTTTATCCTTTAACGTAGCCGGTAAATTAATATATTCATAGCCGTACTGCCACGGCGGAGTTTGTCTTTCAAAGTCAACGGACTGCTGGTCGGCAAGCGCATAGTAGACGCCAAATCCGGCCCGAACAACCGTCTTGTTGTCAGGGAACGGACGATAAGCGAGTCCAACACGAGGCTGGAGGTTTTTCGTCTGCGCCACTTGCAGCCCATCGGGAACGACAGAGCCGCTCCCTGGAACAACACCCGATCCTGGAAGATAGACATTCGACGTGCCTGCCAGCAGGAATTGGCCACCGTCCGCCATGCTGGCTGCGCTGGTATCCAGTGTGCCCAGTCGGTTGTATTTGGGGGAGCTGATATCGCGCCATCTCTCGGGAAGTTCATAGCGAAACCCGAGATCGACGGTCAACCGAGGCGCAATCTTCCAATCATCCTGAATGTAGCTATCGTAGATGGTGCGTTTCACACCCGGTGAGGCACCCGTTCCTTGATCAGTAAGTCCCGCAAATGGAACGCCCTGGAGAAAATCGGAAAATGCGTAGCCGGTAAAGCCGAAGAATGAGGGCCATCCATCTGCATAGAGTAATGCTCCGTTCCAATCCTCATAGTAGACAGCATCATCGCGAACGGCCTCAAACCCTGCAGAGACGTTGTGATGCCCGTGCGACCAATTCACATTGTCGTTGAAGTCATAGCTCCAATCAATTTCGTTGAAAATAACGAATGGCGCGAGCGTATATGGGGGTCCTCCCGAAGCAAATAAGATACCGGGAGACAACTGCGGCACGTTGTAGGGCTCATTCAGGAAGTACGAAAAAGCCCCGTTGGCGTTGTATTCCGGATACTGATCTTGATGATAGCGCACATATCCCACGTTAAACGTGTTGAGTAAAGTGTGGGTCAGTGTGTGTGTTTCACGCAGTCCCACAACATTGACATCCGTCAATATGTCCTGAGCCCAATATTGAATTACGTTAGGAGAGCTTGTATTGGTTCCATAATCTCTACTGTAAAAACCGGAGATCTGATCCTTATCGCTCAAGTGATGTTCAATCTTCGCAATTGTCTGCGTATCGTTGTTGAAGCTCGGCTGTGTTCCCACAAAGTCATAACCCAGAGACAAGCAGGCCATGCAATTGGCAGCCTTGAAAGCGATCGGGATGAGAGCTTGCGCCATCGTGGAAGCAATTGGAACCTGGTTGCCTGGGAACTGCAGCTGGGTGGCTGGATTTATTACCGGCCCGAAGTTGGCGCCCGTATAAGGGTCGATAGCGGCATTGGAGAAGTCTCCCGCCAGCATGTTGGATGTTGGGAAAAGCTGGCGAGACTGGGTTTTATCAGTGATGCGGAGGAGCTGGGTGCTGCCCATGAAGAAGGTGCGATTCTTCCAGATCGGTCCGCTCAGTGTGCCGCCAAACTGGTTGTAGCGTAGTTGCTCGCCCTCGTAAGCGTAGCCGGGGGCATTTGTGATCTTATGCTGGAAGTACGGTTGAGCATCAAGGACGTTGTTTCTCAAAAAGTCATAGGCGGTGCCGTGAAACTTGTTTGTGCCGGACTTCAGATCGACGTAAACGGAACCCGTGCCAGAATCGGCGGCAGACCCTAGCTGCGTAATCGACCGGAACTCCTGCACGGCATCCACATTGGGGGTCATGGCAGCCTGGGGAAGTCCCTGTGTATTTATGTTGAGGCCATCCATGCGGAAGACCGTGTACCCGGCCCGCTCACCAGCGATTGTCGGGCGGTTGGCGGATACATAACCGTTGTAACCCACACCGCTGTTAGGGTTTGGGCTGGATTCAGCGCCGGCGGTCAGCGTCAGCAGGTTGTAAATATCGCGTCCATCCAAGGGGAGTTCGGTGATTTGGCTCGCCTCCACCAGTTGTCCGATCTCCGCAGTCTCTGTATCCAGCAGCGGCGTGGAGCTGACCACTTCAACACTGGTTGAGACGGATGCCGGCGATAGGACTGCATCTTGACGGACCGTGCTGGCGACGTGAATCTCGATCTGTTCGACGACCAACGGCTTGAGGCCGGTCGCGTTGACCGCTATTTTGTATGTTCCCGTGGCCAGACTTGGAAACGCGTAATCCCCACTTTTGTTTGTTATCGTTTGCTCTGAAATTCCTGTTAAAACGTCCGTTGCCACAACTTTTGCGTCCGCTACGACCGCGCCACTGACGTCGTGAACAGTGCCTACAAGCGCGCCGGTCGATTGGCCATACGAATACACGGATGCGCTAAGGGCAATAACTAGCGCATAGAAGAATATGCTGCGAAGTAATCTCACGGATGTGTCTCCTTCTGCGGCTTATCGCCGTCATTGTCCTCAGTTGTGGGCGTGAAATGCCCAGCCAAAAAGCCTCCCGAACTGTCAATCGTCGTTATGCAGATACAGAAATGAGTGACCATACTGAAGTCCCATGAAGCGTTGTGAGAATTGAGTGAATTACGTTTCTCAAAGTTACCCCCGTCTGCTATGAAGCGGCCGTCGTAAGGTCTCAGCTGACTGAGCTGATTCGCGGCTCGGTGGGAATCGCATTCCACGCGAAAATTCATAGGCGGCACGACGTGACGGCGAGACGAGCACGATCCTCTGCCTGGTCATCAAACAGCTCCCTACCTTGAGAACCATGAGCGATTTCGCTTACGAGGTTCTTGCAAATGGTTGACCAGCGAACACAGTGCAGCTACAGGCAACCCCAACTGCTCCTTGCCGCCCAAGTCAAACAGTCCTTTCTATTCCGGAGCATAGCCTAGGGAGATCAACAAAGAGTGGCTAGAGAAAAATGCCTGGAAACGTGTCGTTTTGCTCTTTGAAACGACGCTGAAGCAAGTGAGCGCAAGGAAACACAACCTAACCCCCGGCTTTAATCCGGGTTTCAATGTTGGTTTTTTGGGCGATTCCGAACTCGAATGAGAAATATCGCGTCGGACTGCATGGTAAGGCAATAGCAATCGACTGAGCAACAGCCAAGATCGGCTTTCAGACAGTGGTCATGTAGAGGGGGAATAAACGGTGTTGTATTGGCTCTAGCTTGAGCTAGACTGAGCTGATTGCATTAGCCGTTTGGGTTCGCCTTCATCTCGATTTAGGAATAATCGTTTTATCCTATGAAATATATCGAACGTGATTGTTTCTCCAAGTGCAGCGTTGCAATCCGGATTCTCGTGCTTCGGTGCGCGGATCAACTCAGTATGCCTCATATACTCGTCGAAAGCAGGCGGCAGCACTCCGCCACGCCTGGCCAGCAGGCGCACTCCCCTGGGACTGGAAATCGCTACAGCGCCCACATCGTCGCGTTCGCGATAGATGGCAGCATGAAGTCCGCCCAGACCCTGTTTGCAGGAGAGGGAAACCGTGTGCAAGTTAGCGATGCCAATCTTCCTCCAATCCCCATTTCCGGAAGTCAGGAGCATTTCCATGTTTCCCTGAATTCGCATGGAAAAACTGTTCTCGAGACCGTTGAATAGCCCCTTGGCAGCAAGCCAGAGGCATCCATCCAGCAATTGCCTTTCCATCTGCGCACGTTGCACGATAGCTCCCCGATCAAGCGAGTTTCAGTACGTCGTCAAAGCGGTTGGACGCATCGTCGAACACCGCATCGGTATCGGCAAGCCCGGTGTAGATGCGGCTGCCCACCTGGGTGACGATCCCATGCGCGCTGAAGGCCGCCCTCATTTCTTCTATCATGTGCTTGCGCATCCCGGCTTCCCTCATCACTTTAAGCGGATTGCCATCACCGATCGCGTTCACCTGCGCGCGGAAGGCACCTTCACCAATGTTCTGAACCATACTAATCTCAGTGATCCGAATGTCGATATCACGAGCCCGAGTTTCGGGAAGATCAATACAGCTCGTGGATCGGATTTTGGAGGGAGCCGCACCGGACAGGTCTCCATGAAGGTTGAATTTTAGGGGTACGGCCTCTGTTTGACGCGTGGATTCGTTCTCAGGAAAGGCGCTTGCGCAGCGCCGCAACAGCGGGTGCTGGTGTTACGATAGCCCGATGATGTGGTTGCGCCGGCCTCGGTCCTGAGGGCGAAACCTGGAGACCCTTGGCGATGCGCTGGCGGGTTGAAGCAGGGTTATATCCAGACCCCTGCAGAACGCTGAATGATAGAGAATGTTCTTATGAACACATTCAATTCGATGCGGCGCGAGTTTCTGCGCACGGGCAGCATCGGCATAGCGGCTGGCGCCATTCCCGCGGTATCTTTTGCGGCTGCGGCGCAGAATGGTTCCACCGCTTCTCAATCCATCTTCGACGTCCGCAAATACGGCGCGATGGGAGACGGCAAGACGCTGGATACAGAGGCCGTCAACCATGCGATCGACGCCGCCGCGGCCGCTGGGGGAGGAGTGGTTTTCTTCCCCGCGGGAAGCTATCTTTGCTTTTCTATTCACC
>JBAVYF010000641.1:0-8104 GCA_049698655.1 Occallatibacter sp.
ATTCGCCGCGAGACAACGACTAATTTGACGGCGGAGCAGATTCACCATATCGGCCTGGATGAGGTGAAGCGCGACGAGATGGAGATGCTGGTGATTGCGCAGAAGCTGGGCTTTGCCGATTTGAAGAGCTTCCGGGCGAGTTTGAAGAGCAATCCCAGGTTGAAGGCCGCGTCGGGCGATGCGCTGATGGCGGCCTACAGCGGCTACGTAAAACAGATGCAGGGCAAGCTGCCGCAGCTCTTCGGCAGATTGCCCAAGGCGCCGCTGGAGGTTGCCGCGGTTCCCGATTACATAGCGAAGAATATGTACCCCGCCTACTACGAGCCGGGCACGCCCGACGGCAGCCGGCCGGGCCGTTTGCGCGTGAACTTATATAACGCCACCGAGCGCAACCTCGACCAGGTGGAGGCCATTGCATATCACGAGGGCATTCCCGGCCATCACTTGCAGATTTCCATTGCGCAGGAGCTGACAGGCCTGCCCGACTTCCGCAAACACGAGGACTATACGGCCTTCGTAGAGGGCTGGGCGCTCTATTCCGAGCGGCTGGGCAAGGACGTGGGCTTCTACCAGGACCCCTACTCCGACTACGGCCGCCTGGAGGCCGACATCTGGCGCGCCATCCGCCTGGTGGTCGATACCGGCGTCCACTCCCAACACTGGTCCCGCCAGCAGATGGTCGATTACTTCCACGACCACTCGGCTATGGACGAGACGACGATACAGACCGAGGTGGACCGCTATATCGCCTGGCCGGGGCAGGCGCTGGCCTACAAGGTGGGGCAGTTGAAGATTCTGGAACTGCGCGAGCGGGCGAAGAAGGCACTGGGCGACAAGTTTGATCTGCGCGCCTTCCACGACCAGGTGCTGGACTCCGGCGCGCTGCCGCTGGACGTGTTGAGCGACAGGATCGATGGGTGGATTGCGGGGCAGAAATAGGCGCGAGCACGAGATTGGACGTGATAGCCTGTAATGTCCCTTTACAGCAGCTTACCGGCTCACGTTCGCTGCAATTGCGGGCTATTGATCAACTGGAGATTCTTATGAAACGCGCGCTGACATTTGTCTTCGTTATAGGGTTTTCCTGCTGCCTGCATGCGCAGGCAGTGGATACAACCGTCTGCGAGATTCTGGATAATCCGCAGTCGTTTAACGGAAAGATTGTTCGCATTAAAGGCACCGTGGCCGCCACTTTCGATCAGTTCGTGGTGAAGGGCGCCGACTGTGGCATCAACGTCAACAAGAACATTTGGCTTTCCTATCCGGAAGGCAGCAAGGCCAAGGCCGGACCGGCTGTCCAAGTGCATCTTCAGCCGGCGCACAATTTCGCCGGGGAGGTTCCGGCGGTTCAGCGGACGCCGGTGGAGCTGGACAAGAACAGCAAAGATTTCAAGCAGTTCGATTCCCTGCTGGCCACGCCATTCAAAAAAGGCGGAATGTGCCTGGGGTGCAACCGGTACGAGGTGACGGCTACGCTGGTGGGCCGGCTGGATGCCGTCAAGGATGCAAAGCTGGAACGCGACAATGCAGGCAAGATCACCGGCTTCGGCGGCTTTGGGCACATGAATGCGTATCCGGCGCGGCTAGTGCTGCAATCGGTTTCCGATGTTGTATCGAAGGAGATTGACTACTCGAAGACGCTGGCCATTACGAAAGACGAGACCACCCCTGAGAAGATGGGCCCTGATCCTCTGGACGCCGCGCGCAAACTTGCCGCTTCCTACCCTGCCGGCTCCCTTCAGGGAGTGCAACTGCTGCGGGCCGTCGACGCGTTCGGCAAGAAGGGCGATAAGAATACCGGAGTGGTGATCGTGCATGGAACGGGCAACGAAGCCGACGCAAAGTTGGAAGGCAAGGGGGCGGTTGATTCCCCCGACGGCCTGCTGTTTACGTGCACAATCAATACGAACCGCGCGTTCGGCGATGCCGAGAGCAGGGCTACTGTATTTGCCGGTGAGAATGTAGCCAACCTGCGCAACCCGTTGCCGGAGGACGCGGGCGCCGGAATTTACGATCTGGAGGCCCACGCCTGGGTAGTCACGACGCTGGACGCCGTTGGCAGCGGTCAGAAGACGCTGACGCTGCCCGGCGGTTATCTGGTCTGGAACACTGCCTGGCCGCACGAAGGCATCAACGACAAAGTGAACGAAGCAATGATGGGCTTTCTTACAGTCGAAGAGCTGCTCCATCAGTAAACGCGTTTCCCGGGAATGTCTCCCCGGTCTCGTAGACGAGAGCTGGTCATCCGGAGGGTTGTGGAATCCCACCCTTGCGGCAAAATATTGACACGCCGCAAGGATAGGAGCCCCGAGGACGATTAGAATTCTGTAAATTATAGCTATCAGTCAGAAACAGGAAAGGGAAAAAGATGGCGGAGATTGCTGTAGAGGCCACCGAAGTACCCGCGCAATTGCCGCACATACGCGTGGCCGTTCTGGGCGCCGGCAAGATGGGCGGGATTCTGTTGCAGGCCTTCCTGAAGCAAAACCTTTTTGCTCCCAGCCAGATTCACGCCACCGTGGGCCACGCCGAGCGGGCGCTGGCGCTGAGCACTCAGTGGGGCGTGGACGTAACGACCAACAACCTGGAGGCGGTGCGGCAGTCTGATTTGATTCTGCTGGGCGTCAAGCCCTTCCAGGTGCCGGATCTGATGGCGGAGATTCGTCCCGCGCTGACACCGGCCAAGACGCTGGTTTCGTTTGCGGCCTCGGTCAAGACGCGGACCATCGAGGAGGCGGCGGGGATGGAGATCGGTGTGATTCGCGCCATGCCCAACACGCCCTCGGCGCTGGGGGCGGGCGCGGCCGGATTGTGCCGCGGGCGTTACGTCTCTGCCGAGCAGATGGAGCTGGCGCAGCGCATCTTCGAGACCGTGGGCCGCACGGTGGTGGTGGACGAGAAGCACATGGACGCCGTGACCGGCCTCTCAGCCTCCGGGCCAGCTTACATCTACATCATCATCGAGGCGCTGGCCGAGGCGGGCGTAAAGGTGGGCCTGTCCCGCGACGTGGCCACGCAACTGGCCGCGCAAACCACCTTCGGCGCCGCCAAGATGGTGCTGGAAACCGGCTATCATCCGGCGCTGCTGAAGGACGCCGTGACCACTCCAGCCGGCTGCACCATCGACGGCATTCTCGAACTCGAAGAAGGAGGACTGCGCGTTACGCTGATCAAGGCTGTGATGCGGGCGACGGAGCGGGCCAAGGAGCTGGCCGCGGGGTAAAGAACAGGGATCAGGGGTCAGAGATCAGGGTTCAGTTTCACTGTGCCGGATCGATGTTCGTTGTTCCCAAGCCTCAGAGCGTGACTTGGGGCGCCAAATCACGCTTTTAACTTCACTAACTTCAAGGACTCACTGGTTCGATCCCTTGCCTATGCAACGCCCAACCTGGCTGCCCACTTATCTACCGGAACTCGACGGCCTGCGCGGCCTGGCAATTCTGTGGGTGGTGATCTATCACTGCGATCCGCTGCTGAAAGGCATGTGGATGCACCGCGTCGCCGAGTGGGGATGGGCGGGGGTGGACATCTTCTTCGTGCTCTCCGGGTTTCTGATTACGGCGGGCCTGCTGGGGACAAGAGACAAGCCGCGTTACTTTCACAACTTCCACGCGCGCAGGGCGCTGCGCATCTGGCCGGTCTACGTGCTGGTGCTGGTGGTGGTGTACCTGAATGCGCCGTGGTTCATCGGCCCCAGCGTGTGGGGCGCGATCAAGGCCGCACCCTGGCTGGCTTACATCTTTTTTGTACAGAATCTCTTTCACCTGTCGCTGCCCCCGGCACTGGAGCCGACCTGGGCGCTGGCTGTTGAAGAGCAGTATTACTTTGTCTGGGCGCCGCTGGTGCGTTGGCTGCGCAGGCCGTGGATGCTGGCGAGCGTTCTGTTTGCCGCGCTGGTCTGCTCGCCACTGACGCGCCATCTGGACCCTGTCTGGATGAAAGGGATTCACACACACACACTGATCAAGCTGGACGGGATTGCGCTGGGTAGTTTGCTGGCGCTGGGGCTTTACACGATCAGATTCAGCCGCCGCGTTTGGCTTTGGATTGGAGTGGGAGCTTTTGCGCTGGGAATTTCCGCTGCGGCCACCGTGGCCGGCGGGACGGCGTTTCTTGATTCAGCGCTCGTTGTGGGTTTTACCGGCGCGGTGCTGGCATTGATGGCTACTACCGGCGCGCGCAATCCCGTCAACGCCCTGCTGCGCCGCGGACCGCTGTCGTTCTACGGCCGCATCAGCTACGGCCTCTACATGACGCACATCATGGCCTTCGTTTTCTTTGGCTGGTTCGACCTGTGGATGGTTCGCTACGGCATGGCCGGTAACATGGCGTTGGTGGCGGTTCGCCTGACGGTCTCCACCGCGCTGGCCGCGGCGTTGTGGTATTGGTTCGAGTCACAGATTCTTAAATTGAAACGGTATTTTTAGGGCGTTTCAGTAAAAAGTAGCGCCGGTCTCCTGACCGGCAGTAATGGCGGTTTCCAAGCCACCAGATACGATTTGTGCGGGTCTGGAGACCCGCACCACAGCCGCTCTGGAGAGCGGCGATACAAAATTTGCTCGTTCCATAGTGTGGACCGGCGTCTCGCCCGACTGTGACATCAATCACCCAGGTCTGTGACCGGCGGCTGCTAGGCTTTTAGGTGTCACGCAAACTTCCCCTTGCGAGGTGCAATATGAGCGAAGCAAAGAGCAAAGCTCCCCTTAGTCCCGAGTTGCTGGCCAGGATGAACGCCTACTGGCGGGCCGCCAACTATCTCTCGGTCGGCCAGATTTATCTGAAAGACAATCCGCTGCTGGAGCGGCCGCTGACGCTGGACGACGTAAAGCCGCGC
This sequence comes from Occallatibacter sp., assembly GCA_049698655.1. GTDB lineage: Bacteria > Acidobacteriota > Terriglobia > Terriglobales > Acidobacteriaceae > Telmatobacter. Next base: position 4,835 of record JBAVYF010000641.1, read on the forward strand.
CTGCTGGGCCACTGGGGCACCACGCCGGGGCTCAACTTTCTCTATGTGCATTGGAACCGGCTGATCCGCGAACGCGACCTGAACATGATGTATATCATCGGGCCGGGGCATGGCGGGCCGGGGCTGGTGGCCAACACGTATCTGGAAGGTTCGTACAGCGAGATTTATCCGCACATCGAGCAGAACGCGGACGGCATCAAGCGGCTGTTTAGACAATTCAGCTGGCCGTATGGGATTCCCAGCCACGTGGCGCCGGAGACGCCGGGGTCGATTCATGAGGGCGGGGAGCTGGGCTACTCGCTGGTGCATGCCTATGGGGCGGCCTTCGACAATCCGAACCTGATTGTGGCCTGCGTGGTGGGCGATGGCGAGGCCGAGACCGGCCCGCTGGCGACAAGCTGGCACTCGAACAAGTTTCTCAATCCCGCGACCGACGGAGCGGTGTTGCCGATTCTTCATCTGAACGGTTACAAGATCGCCAACCCAACGGTGCTGGCGCGGATTCCGTACGCCGAGCTGGAAAACCTGATGCGCGGCTATGGCTATGAGCCGTATACGCTGGAGGGCGACGATCCGCTGACGATGCACCAGCAGGCCGCGGCGGTCTTTGACGCGATGCTGGACCGCATTGCCGAAATTCAGAAGGCGGCGCGCGAGGCAAAAGGCCCGATTGAACGGCCGGCGTGGCCGATGCTCATCATGCGCACGCCCAAAGGATGGACCGGGCCGAAGTTTGTGGACGGCAAACCGGTGGAGGGCACATGGCGCGCCCACCAGGTTCCGCTGGACCAAATCTTCGAAAAGCCCGAGCATCTACGCCAGCTTGATGAGTGGATGCGCAGCTACAAGCCCGAGGAGCTGTTCGACGAGAAGGGCGCGTTCCGCGCGGAGCTGGCCGAGATTGCGCCCAAGGGACGGCGGCGCATGGGCATGAACGCCCACGCCAACGGCGGCCTGCTGCTGGAGCCGCTGAAGATGCCCAACTTCCGCGAGTTTGCGGTGAAGATCGAGAGCCGCGGCGCGAAGGACGTCGAATCCACGCGCATTCTGGGACAACTGCTGCACGCGGTGATGGAAGCCAACAAGGCGCAGAAAAACTTCCGCGTCTTCGGGCCGGATGAAACGGCCTCTAACCGCCTCCAGGACGTGATCACCGGAACCGGCAAGGAGTGGATGGCCGCGACGCTGCCGGTGGACGAAAACCTTTCTCAGACCGGCCGGGTGATGGAAGTGCTCAGCGAGCACATGTGCCAAGGCTGGCTCGAAGGCTACCTGCTGACCGGCCGGCATGGCTTCTTCAGTTGCTACGAAGCCTTTATTCACATTGTCGATTCGATGGCGAACCAGCACGCCAAGTGGCTGAAGGTGACGCGGGAGATTCCCTGGCGCAAGCCGATTGCGTCGCTCAACTACCTGCTCAGCTCGCTGGTCTGGCGGCAGGATCACAACGGATTCAGCCACCAGGACCCCGGCTTCATCGACCATTTGGTCAATAAGAAGGCCGAGGTGGTGCGCGTCTATCTGCCGCCGGATGCAAACACTCTGCTTTCGGTGGCCGACCACTGTTTGCGCAGCAAGAATTACATCAACCTGATCGTTGCCGGAAAGCAACCTGCACCGCAGTGGCTCACGATGGAAGAGGCTGTGGCTCACTGCACCACGGGGATGGGTGTGTGGAAGTGGGCGTCGAACGACGAGGGCAAGCCCGATGTGGTGATGGCCTGCTCGGGTGACGTGCCCACGCTGGAGACGCTGGCTGCCGTCACACTACTGCACGTGCTGGCGCCCGATCTCAAGATCAGAGTCGTTAACGTGGTGGACCTGATGGCGCTTCAGCCGCAGTCCGAGCATCCGCATGGACTGCCCGACGAGGACTATGACCAGATTTTTCCGCCCGCGACGCCAACGGTCTTCGCCTTCCACGGCTATCCATGGCTGATTCACCGGCTCACTTACCGGCGGCACAACCACGACAACCTGCATGTGCGCGGCTACAAGGAAGAGGGCACCACGACAACGCCCTTCGACATGTGCGTGCTCAACAACATTGACCGCTTCCAGTTGTCGCTCGACGCCGTCAGGCGCGTGCCGCGGCTGGCTGCGCAGGCCAACGCGGCCGAACAGTGGTACTCCGAGGCGATTCAACGACACAAGCTGTACGTGGCGGAGAACGGCGATGATCTGCCGGAAATCAAGGATTGGCGCTGGCCGGTGAAATGACTTTGGTGGTTTCCCACCCTAGCCGCAAAAACAAGAACGCGGCGAGGGTGGGGCACCCAAAGGTTCGTAGTATCCCACCCTTCGCAAAAAACGCGAAGGATGGGCGCGGTGAGTTTGTGGAATTCCAGGTCTCAGAATGGAGACCTGGGGCGCCCAAAGAACTTGCTAACTCGCTGACTAATTCAGCTCTAACTTCAAAAGGAATTCATCCATGTCTTCTTTGCCCATACTGGTTTTGAACAGCGGTTCTTCTTCTATCAAGTTTTCCATCTATGAGGCCGGCAATGGCCAGCGGACCAGGTTCTTTGAGGGCGCGGTCGACGGCATCGGCACCGATCTGGGAAAGTTCTGGATCAAGGATGCCGAAGGCAAGAAGCTGGTGGATCAGACCCCGGCTCTGCCCAACCGCTCGGTCGCCTTCAAGATGGTTGCCGATGCGCTTCACTCCGGCGACTTCCCTGCCCCGGCGGCCATCGGCCATCGTACCGTCTGCGGCGGGCCGACGGTCAACGAGAACCAGCTCATCACGCCCCAACTGATCGACGAGATCGATAGCTACGCCGCCTTAGCGCCGCTGCATACGCCGATTGCCGTCTACATCATGCGCGAGGCCCTGAAGCTCTTCCCCGGCATCCCCAACTTTGCCGTTCTCGACACCTATTTCCATCGCACCATGCCGGAGGTGGTCACGCACATGCCCATCCCCGAGGAGTATTCCGCAATGGGCGTGCGCCGCTACGGCTATCACGGCATCTCTTACGAGTCGATCGTCTACCAGTTGCAGCCCAACGTTCCGGAAAAACTCATCGTGGCTCACCTGGGCAACGGCGCGTCAATCTCCGCTATACGTAATGGCAAATGTTTGGACACATCGATGGCCCTCACCCCTACCAGCGGCATCATCTCCGGCTCGCGCACCGGAGACATCGATCCCGGCATTGTGATATTCATCCTCAAGAAGATCGCCGAATCGACACCGAACGTGCTTGAAGCCGCCGACAAACTGGAGACCGTTGTCAGCAAGAAGTCCGGCCTGCTGGGCATCAGCGA
>JBAVYF010000642.1:0-16363 GCA_049698655.1 Occallatibacter sp.
ACGCAGCAGTGCGCGGCAACGCTCGCCAAAGGTCGGCACTTCCGGGCACTCGAAATAGACCTGGCGGTTGAGCGCCATGAGCATCTGCACGGCTTCCAACTGCTCAGTCTTTGCGGAAAACGCGAGGCCCTGATGCACGAACTCATCGGTAAGGTATTCGATGGCGTGTGCCAGGAGATCGAGCGCGCGCCCCGCCTGTGGAGTGATGCGCCGGCGGCGGTTGGAGCGAACACGGTCGGCGGGGACGGCCGGCGCGGAGGCCGGGACCGAGAAGCCGGTTGTCATGGTGGCTGCCATGGTTCTTATCCTCACTCTCTTCTTCGGCACTGTGGGCCAGACTTTCAGATGACGAACGTACTGTTTCCCGCGAACGAACAGTGGATGATTGCGTGCCATTTTGGGAATTGACGAGATGGCGGCAAAATCTTCTTTTGCGGCTGAAGCTCTGGCTCGGAGGTTTTAGAGCAAGCGTCTCATAAAACGATGAAATGATCTGCAAATGGCCGCTTGTGGAGCTTGGCAGGGCCGATTTGCCTTATTATGCTTTTGCGGCCGGTTCTCCGTGCCCTTCGCCGGGAGCAAGTCAGCAGCGAAGCCGGCGCTTATTCCGCTCGGCAGCAGGCTGTTAGTGAAGGCGATAGCAGGGGGTAGCGCCGCTGAAAGAGATCGGGGAGCGAGAGTTGAGCAAGCCAGCTTCAGCCGTCACGCGAAGAAGATTCCTTCAGGGTGCAGCCCTGCTCGCAGCTCCGGTTTCACTTCATGCCCAACTGGCTCACAGCAAGATTGAGCAGCAGGAAGAAGCGCTCAGAGAGTGGTATGAGAGAAAAGCGCTTGGTCTTGCTGGCATCCGCGCGAATGACCCTGAGGCTATGCGCGACCTTATGGCCGAATGGCCGGTCATATACCCTCCGTGGACCGGGCGCCTGGATGAGTACGACAGCGAGGTCTTCGGGCCGCTGCTGGCGGTCAGCGACGAGGGCGACAACGCTGAGACCATTGCTCAGGCGGCGTATGCGTCGGCCAAGGCGCGCGTGTTGCATCCCGCCAGCACTGTTGCGCTTGGCGTGATGATCGACGGCGAACGCATGGTCAGCGCGGGGGAAGGTCCGATCGGGCCGGAGGAATACAAGAAGCTGATTGCGGCGACGTTTGGGCGCACGTTTTGTTCCACCAACGTGGGGGTGAGAGTTAACGCCCGGCTCTATCGGCTCTTCCCGGAGTTTTCGATAGCCGATGCCGCCGTGGACGAAGTGAAGTGGCTGGCGGGAATTTACGCGTCATTCGATCCGTTCCTGAAGACACTCGACGGCATTCCCCGGCCGCTTACCGTCCGGCTGATTGTGCAGCCGGGAGATTTGCCTGCAACGGTCAGGAAGCTGGTGTCGAAGCTGGAGGCGGGGCGCGGCCAGGGGCTTCTCGGCCCTTCTTCGGTTCACCGTATCTCTCTGTTGTCGATCTGCTCCGGCGTGATCGGCGCGGGCGCGGAGACTGAGGAGATCAAGCGGGTGGTCGAAATCGCCTCCCAGGCTGGTGTTCCGGAGGTCGCGATCGACGGAGATCTGCTCTTTGGCGCGCGTCAGCGCATGAGTGTTCAGTCTCTGCTCAACATCCTGGAGGTGAGCGCGCTCGGCGGCCTGTTTGCCGTCGCCCGGCAGCACAAAGTGCGGCTTATGTACCGGTATCAAGTCGATACCGACTCGGCCGCGAGAATGATTTGGACAGGTCTGCACACGGCGCGCTCCTATGGATTCACGGCGGGCAAGTATGGTCTCGTACCGCTTGATCTCGAAGAGCAGGAGCGCGTGGTTGGACTCGTCAGCAATTGGACCCAGGGATGGACGGCGATTCCGGCCTTTTATGTCGATACTCCCCTGGTGACGCACGACGATATCTTCGATGAATCGCGGTGCGTGGAGGGAGCGCTTTTGTGGATGGAAAAAGTGCGCGGGGCGGGCGCGAAACTGGCGCTCTTCGACTGCCCCGACCGCATTGCGGCGCGTTATCTGTTGCGCGACGGGCAGCTTCCTGGAGAAAAAGGCGTTTTGACACTGGAGCAAATCGCCGCTCTCAAAGAGCGCGGCAGCAAGCTGGGACTGAAACTGATGTGGTCGGGCGGTATCACTGCGCGGCAGGCGTTTTCCCTTGCTGCGCAGGGCGTATTCGCGATCTTCTCGACAGGCGCGACTTCACGCCGGGTGGCCGTGCACGGCAGTTTCACTCTCGATCCGGAACTTGCCAGCGAGGGAGCGCCCACGGAGCTTGGCGTTCGCCGCGTCCATGCCGCGATGCAGGCGGGATTTCTCGCCGGGGCTTTGCGAGGCCGTGACGAAGCGTTGACAAAGGAAGTGCGCGACCTCAGTCTGCGCCTCCTGCAAGCAATCGACTCACAGAACGAGGTCGAAGGGGCCTTGGCAAAACTTGACGAAGCGTTGGCGCGCGGCTGGGCCCTTCACTGGGCGCGGAAATAACCGGGTGATAGGTGTGGTTCTCCCACCGAAGACCGACTGAGCGTCGGCTGTTCAGCACGAGCCGCGGCAGTCCATATTCCACTGGTTCTAGGCCAGCGGCTCAAAGCGCGCCTGGAAGAAGCGCAGATACTTGGGCTCGTGGACCATCTTCAGCCCGCGGATGCCGGCCCTCTCGGCATACACCGACTCCACCGACTCGGCCACCACATCCATGTGGGCCTGGGTATAGACGCGCCGCGGAATGGTAAGCCGCACCAGCTCCAGCTTCGGCTTGTTGTCTTCGCCGGTCTCCTTGTTTCTTCCCGCCGAGACAATGCCGCGCTCCATGGAGCGGACGCCGGAGTCGAGGTAAAGCGCCGCCGCCAGCGCCTGCGCCGGATACTGCTCCTGGGGAATGTGCGGCAGAAAGGCGCGCGCGTCAAGGAAGACGCCATGGCCGCCTACCGGGAGCACAATCGGCACGCCGGCGTCGATCAGTTTCTGCCCAAGGTACAGGACCTGCCCGACCCGCGCGCGAATGTGGTCCTCCTGCAGCGACTCTTCTATGCCCGTGGCCAAAGCCTCCATGTCGCGGCCTGCCATGCCGCCGTATGTGTGCAGCCCCTCGTAAATGACCGCGAGGTTGGCGGCGTCTTCATAGATGGCGTGATCGTTGACGGCAAGGAATCCGCCAATATTGACCAGCGGATCTTTCTTGGCGCTCATGGTGCAGCCGTCGGTGTAGGAGCAGAGTTCCTTGACGATGGAGGCGATGGTGCGGTCCTGGCAGCCCGGCTCGCGATCCTGGATGAAGTAGGCGTTCTCGACCACGCGCGCCGCGTCCAGGATCACGCGAATTCCGTGCTTGTGGGCGAGTTCGCAGACCGCCTTCACATTGGCCAGCGCAATCGGCTGGCCGCCTGCCAGGTTCACCGTGGCGGCAATGCTGACGTAAGGAATGCGCGCTGCGCCATAGGTCTTGATAACTTGCTCCAGTTTGTCCAGGTCCACGTTGCCCTTGAAGGGATGCAGATTCTGGGGCTCGTGCGCCTCGGGAATGATGATGTCAGTGAACGTGCCGCCGGCCAGCTCCTGATGAAGCCGCGTGGTGGTGAAGTACATGTTGCCGGGAACGATGTCGCCCGGCTTGATCAGGGTCTTGGAGAGCAGGTTCTCGGCGCCGCGGCCCTGATGCGTCGGGACTACGTACTTGTACCCGTACCAGGTCCGGACCGCCTCTTCCAGCCTGTAGAAGCTCCGGCTGCCGGCGTAGGCCTCGTCGCCCATCATCATGGCGGCCCATTGCCGGTCGCTCATGGCTGTCGTTCCGGAATCGGTCAACAGGTCGATATAGACGTCTTCACTGCGCAAAAGGAAGGTATTATAGCCAGCCTCGACGATCGCTTTTTCCAGCTCTGCTTGGCTGGGAATCCTGACCGGTTCCACCACTTTGATTTTGAACGGTTCTGCCCATGTCTTCTTCTTGACTGCCATCTCGACCACTCCTGTTATGCATTGCAACCCTGGTTTTCTGGAGCATGTGCAATGCACTCTCAGAGAATAAGGCAACAGAGGAGGGTTCTTGAAGGCCACTTCGCTGTTATTTTCGGATAACAATGATGGAATAGCAGATTTCTCGCGTATATACTTTACGAACGTAAGGCAGTACGCAAAGGAGGCATGGATTGTCCGATTCCACCAAGGAAAAACACCTGGATCCCCTGGGATGGAAGATGCTCATCGAGCTGCAAAAGGACGCCCGCATCTCTTTTGCCGAGCTGGGCCGCCGCGTTGGACTCTCCACGCCGGCCGCCGCGCAGCGCGTTCGCCGCATGGAAGACGAGGGCATCATCCGCGCCTACCGCGCAGAGATCAGCCCCTCGCATGTGGGTTTGCCCATCACGGCCTTCATTCGCATGAGCATTGTGGGCGATGTGCTGGCCAGGCTGACAGCCCAGCTCCGCTCCATGCCGGAGATTATCGAGTGCTACCGCGGGACGGGAGCCGACTCGTTCATCATGAGGGTGAACGTCATCTCGGTCGAGCACCTGAACCATGTGATCGACTGCCTGACGCCCTATGGAACCACGTCCACCTCGCTGGTGCTGGGGTCGGTCGTCGAAAAAAACCTGCTTGGGCCGGAGAATCTCGAATGGCCGGCGTCGGAAAAGCCCGTCTCCTAATTGCGAATCCCCGCCAGCAGCCCTTCAATCTCCGCCTTTTCCGCCCCTGTGACGGGCAGCAGCGGCGTTCTGGCGCGGCCTCCGTAGTAACCGTTGAAGTCGCAGGCGTACTTGACCGCCGCAATGCCCAACTGGCCGACGATGCGCTGGTTGGGGCGGCTGATGCGCTTCTGCTTCTCTTCGGCGAGCTTGCGGTCGTGGTCTTTCCATGCCAGATAGACCTCCTGGCAAGCCTGGGGAGCGCAGGCAGCAAAACCGAGGATGGCCCCAGCCGCGCCGGCCTCCAGCGACTCAAGCAGCGTACTGGCCGAACCGGTGAGCACCTGGAAGCCGACCTCTTTGGTTCGCGTCTTGATGGGCGCAACCAGCGGAGTCGCGGCTACGGCAACGCCTCCAGCCAGGTCGCTGGCGGAGACAAGGACATCGCCGTTTCCGGCCCTGGGCGTCAACATGCGTCCGGTAACCGCCTCGAAGACGGGCGTCACGGTCACAGTCCGCCGGGGCGCGGTTCTGGTCTGCTCAACCAGTGCGCGAATCCGCTCGACGCTGCCGCTGGAATCCTTGATGCCGAGAATGTTGGGGTGCTGCGCCAGTTCGGCTGCGATCTCGATGGGAATGTTGTAGGGCGCGCACTGGGGAATGTTGTAGAGCACAACCGGCAGCGGCGAGCGGTCGGCCACGCTGCGGAAATAATTGAGCACAGCTGCCGCGCTCATCTGGTTGGCAAAGTAAGTGGGAGTGCGAACCAGAACAGCGTCATAGCGAAACTCGGCCGCAGCCTCAGCCAATGCGACCGTGGCCTTTACGCTTTCGCGCGCAACTCCGGCAATGAGCACCTTTTCCGGCGCGGCGGCCTCGGCGGCCACGCGCAACACCTCGCGGGTCTCCGCGTCGTCCAGTTCAGGAGCCTCGCCAGTAGATCCCAGAAGAAGGACACCGGAGAGCAAACTGCGGGAGTAGTGGGCGATGTTGGCTTCGAGCTTGCGAAAATAGACTCGCTCGTCGGGATAAAACGGCGTGGGAACGGCGGCAAAGATGCCTTCTAGCAGCATGAGCTTATTGTAGAACCCCGAACGGGGACGGAGTCTCTTCAAGCCAGAGCGGCTTTGGCCTCTTCAATCTGCTTTACGTGCCGCAGGCAATGCACGGCAATCGACAACAGCATCTCATGGCAATTCACCGTGCCCATGATGGGATGCGTGGTAACCCTCGAGCGGAGTTCTTCGCGATTGTCGCGGACAAATTGGACGGTTCGCTCGCGATAGACGAGGAAGTGCCTGACGGCTTCAGACAATGTAGGAAAGCGTCCGGTGGGGCAGCCTTCCGGGGGAGATTCCATTCGCCACGAACGGTCCAGTCCTCGCACTGGCATGAGGGCTTCGCGGCGCTCGTTAAATAGCGGCGAAGGAGAGCGCTCCGAGGTGACGATTTGCTGAAAGAGATAATCCTCTGAAATGACAAGGTGCTCGACGCAGCCGAGGATAGACCAGCTCCCAGGAGCCGGCGAGCGCGCGGCCATCTCTTCCGGCACACCCTGCAATGCCTGTAGCAGCGCCGTTCTCCCTTGCTCCAGTGAAGCCAGAATCTGTTCTCTCTCCTGCTCGGTCATGCGAATACCTGCCTGTACTCATGCAACGATAGTAGCGTGCAGTTGTTGCAGGGCGTAGACCGTAGTCTGACGGCTCTGCATGGCATGGATGCCTTCCGCGGCGGCCTGCGCGGCAGCGATGGTGGTGATGGTGGGAATGCGCGCCAGCACCGCGGCCCGGCGGATGGCCTTCTCGTCGAAGAAGGTGTCCTGGCCGCGCGGGGTATTGACGATGAGCTGAATGCGGTCGCCCTTGATCAGGTCCACGATGTTCGGCCGGCCCTCCTTGACCTTGAAGACCCGCTCGACCATAAGGCCCGACTTCTCCAGCACGTTGGCCGTGCCCTCGGTGGCGACGATCTTGAAGCCCAGGTGAACGTAGCGGCGGGCCAGCTCGACGACTGCCGGCTTGTCGGGATCGTTGACGCTGAAGAAGACCGTGCCGCCTGTAGGCAGAACCTGCCCGGCAGCAAGCTGCGCCTTGGCAAAGGCCTCGCCAAACGTAGCCGCTACGCCCATCACCTCGCCGGTTGACTTCATCTCCGGGCCGAGCACAGTGTCTACGCCGGCGAATTTACTCCACGGAAAGACCGGTGATTTTACGTAATAGTGCGTCCCGGTATCGATATCCTGACCGCTGGCAAGCTGGGCTGGCAATAACTCGCGCAACTTGCGGCCGGTCATCAGCCGCGCTGCGATCTTGGCCAGCGGAATTCCGGTCGCCTTCGAGACGTAGGGCACCGTGCGCGAGGCTCGAGGGTTCACCTCGATCACGTAGACTTGATCGTTGCCCTCAGCGTCACGCTGAATGGCAAATTGCAAATTGACCAGGCCAACCACCTTGAGCGCAAGGGCCAGCTTGCGCGTATAAGTGCGGAGCAACTCCAGCGTCTCTTCGCGAATATCCACGGAGGGCAGCACACACGACGAGTCGCCGGAGTGGATGCCGGCCTCCTCAATGTGCTGCATGATGCCGGCGATGATCACATCCTCGGAGTCGCACAGAGCATCGACGTCCACCTCGATGGCGCTCTCCAGGAAGTGGTCAACCAGCACCGGCCGCTCTTGAGAATATTCCACTGCCTCACGCATATAACGCGTCACAGCCTCGGCGTCATACGCGATGACCATGGCCCTGCCGCCGAGCACGTAGCTGGGCCTCACCAGAACCGGGTAGCCGATGCGCTCGCCGATGGTAAGAGCCTCTTCCACGCTGGTGGCCGTGCCGCCCGCGGGCTGCGGAATCTTCAACTCGTCGAGCAGCTTGCCGAATCGTTTGCGGTCTTCGGCAAGATCAATCGACTCGGGCGAGGTGCCGATGATGGGCACGCCGGCCGCGCGTAGCCGCTGCGCCAGGTTGAGCGGCGTCTGCCCGCCAAACTGCACAATCATGCCAATCTCAGCACCGGATTGGGATTCATGATTGTAGATGGCCAGCACGTCTTCCAACACCAGCGGCTCAAAGTAGAGCCGGTCGCTGGTGTCGTAATCGGTGGAGACGGTCTCCGGATTGCAGTTGACCATGATGGTCTCGTAGCCGTCGTCCTTGAGTGCAAAGGCCGCGTGGCAGCAGCAGTAATCGAACTCGATGCCCTGCCCGATTCTATTTGGTCCAGACCCGAGAATGATGATCTTGGGCGTCTGCGTCGGCGGCGCCTCGTCCTCTTCGTCGTAGGTCGAGTAGAGGTAAGGCGTCACGGACTCGAACTCGGCGGCGCAGGTGTCCACCAGCTTGAAAACCGGCTTGATGCCCTTGCCTTCACGCAGTTCCCTCACCTGCTGGATGCCGGCGTGGCCTTCCAATTTCCATTCAGTCGCGATGCGCTCGTCACTCAACCCGAGTCGCTTGAGCTGACGCAGTTGCTCCGCGCTTATCTCTTTTGGAGTGGTTTGTGCGATAGCCATCTGCGCCAGCGTGATCTCGCGAATCTGGTGCAGGAACCAGGGGTCGATGCCGGTGAACCGCGCCACCTCGCGCACGCTCATGCCGCGCTCGAAGGCAAAGCGGATGTAACCCAGCCGCTCGGGCCGCGGAGTGACCAGCATTTGCGTAAGCCGCCGCGGCTCCAGAACCTCCGCGCCGGTCTTCTTGCCTGTCTCCAGCGCGCGCCAGGCCTTCATCAGCGCTTCCTTGAAGGTGCGGCCGATGGCCATCACCTCGCCCACCGATTTCATCTGGGGGCCGAGGGTTTCGTCGGAGCCGGGAAATTTCTCGAATTGCCACTTGGGAATTTTGACGACGACGTAATCAATTGTCGGCTCAAAGCAGGCAGGCGTCTTGCGCGTGATGTCGTTGGGAATTTCGTCGAGCGTGTAACCCACAGCCAGCTTGGCGGCAATCTTGGCGATGGGAAATCCGGTAGCCTTCGAGGCCAGCGCCGAGGAGCGCGAGACGCGCGGGTTCATTTCGATGACCGTCATGCGGCCGTCAACGGGATTGACGGCGAATTGCACATTAGACCCGCCGGTCTCGACGCCGATCTCGCGCATTACGGCAATGGCCGCGTCGCGCATCTTCTGGTACTCGCGGTCGGTGAGCGTTTGCGCCGGGGCCACGGTGATGGAGTCGCCGGTGTGCACGCCCATGGGATCGAAATTCTCAATCGAGCAGATGATGATGACGTTGTCGGCGAGGTCGCGCATCACCTCCAGCTCGTACTCCTTCCAGCCGAGCACGCTCTCTTCAATCAGGCACTCATGCACCGGCGAAAGGTCGAGTCCGCGCGCCAGAATCTCCATCAGTTCTTCGCGGTTATAAGCGATGCCGCCGCCTGTGCCGCCCAGTGTGAAGCTGGGACGGATGAGCACCGGGAAGCCGAGCTTTCCGGCAAACTCCAGTCCGTCGCGCAGGTTGTTCACCAGCGCCGACTTCAAAACTTCGAGGCCGGCGCGCAGCATGGCGTCCTTGAAGAGCAGCCGGTCCTCGGCCTTCTTGATGGCTTCGAGCTTTGCGCCGATCAGCTCGACGTTATAGCGGTCGAGAATCCCCGCGTCAGCCAGATCAACAGCCAGATTCAGCGCCGTCTGCCCGCCGACAGTGGGCAACAAAGCAAACTTGCCGCCCAGCTTGCCATCGCGTCCAGCGGAGAGCATCTCGGCTTCAATACGGATAATCTCCTCGACATACTCGCGCGTGAGCGGCTCAATGTAGGTTCGGTCGGCCAAGTCAGGATCGGTCATGATGGTGGCCGGGTTGGAGTTCACCAGCACCACCTCGTAGCCCTCCTGCTTGAGAGCCTTGCAGGCCTGCGTGCCGGAGTAGTCGAACTCCGCCGACTGCCCAATCACAATGGGCCCCGAGCCAATCACCAAGATTTTCTGTATGTCATCTCTGCGTGGCATGTGCTTTTTCGATTTCCTGAATCATGTCGGTGCTGTTGCTTTGAAAGGGCACGGCTTCAGCCGTGCCGCAAGCCGCCCCCAGAATTACCTGAGGCTTTAGCCCCTGTTTGTCGTTGCTTTGAAAGGGCACGGCTTTAGCCGTGCCGCTCAGGATTCTGATAAAGTCTTCGGGCTTTAGCCCCTGAGGGACGGGGTCCAACTTCCATCCTGGGTACGCCGAAGAATAACGGTATTTCGCCGGACTCGCGCACAGATGTTTCTTGACCGGATTCAGATGAATGTAATGGAGATGCTTGTCATAGTCCTCGGCGTCCCGAATCCGGTGGTCAGCAAATCCGCGACGCCAAATCTCCATGTTCGATCCGAGTTCCTTCTTGGCTTGATAGGAAAATCCGCCCTTAATGAGTTGGACTGCCCTCTCAAGCGCAATCACGGGCGTTATCAGCAAATGAAAATGATCGGGCATTAGAACGAATTCGTGTAAAAGATACGATTCGCCACGGTGCAAGAGCAATGTCTTGAAGAACAGGCGCGCCCACGATTCCACATTGAAAAGCGCGCGACGCTCCCACGTATCGGAGGTGATGAAGTAGGTCTGCGCATTGTTCGTTGCATGCTCGCGTGCGGGTTTCAAAACCATCCCTCAGGGGCTAAAGCCCAGCTTCTATTCCCATCCTTGCGGCACGACTGAAGTCGTGCCCTTTCAAAACACGTCATTTCTGCGCGGCACGGACTACTCCTTCTCGTTGTCTTTAGGATCGGAGCCACTATTGACTCCAAGATCTATTTGTTTATTCTTCAAGTTATGTTGCTCGGAGCGCAAAGCGCAGACATCCGTATACATAAAGTGTATATAGGCCAAGCTGATATGCAGAACAACAAACGCAAGCAATATAAATGTACAGAGTTCCAGCCAGAAAGGCGCCTTCATCCATGCAAGAAAAGCCATAAGTGCAGCTAGAATGGCCATATTCCATTGCAGTGGAACGAGAGTAGAACTTCTCGATGTAACTACATTCCCTGCCTCGATGAATTTGTCAATCGGATTAATGCTCATGATTTCCACTCCTCCATCATCCGCCGGAAGTCGCGGAATAAGTAATTGGAATCGTGCGGCCCTGGCGCCGCCTCCGGGTGGTACTGGACGCTGAACAACGGCAGCGTCCGATGGCGCAGGCCTTCAAGCGTCTGGTCGTTCAGGTCAATGTGGGTCAGCTCGACCTCGCTCTGCTTGATCGAGTCGGGATCGACGGCGAAGTTGTGGTTGTGGGCCGTGATCTCGACCTTGCCGGTGAGCTTGTTCTGCACTGGGTGGTTGCCGCCGTGGTGGCCGAATTTGAGCTTGTAGGTTTTACCGCCCAGAGCAATTCCGGTGAGCTGGTGGCCGAGACAAATCCCAAAAACCGGCACACGGCCCAGAAATTTGCGAATGGCGCGCACGGCGTAATCGACTGGCTCGGGGTCGCCGGGACCGTTGGAGAGGAAGACGCCGTCGGGCTTCAGGTCGAAGACATCCTCGGCGCTGGTCTCGGCCGGAACCACCGTCACCCGGCAGCCCTCTCGCGCTAACATGCGCAGAATGTTGAGCTTGATACCGAAATCATAAGCCACCACATGAAGGCTCTTCCGAGCTTCCTCCTTTTGGACGAGAGCATAGGCCAATAAGGGATCCCCCGTCTGGCAGCGGCTGTCTTTCGCGTCGAAGGTGTAGCTCGATTTAGTCGAAACCACTCGCGCCAGGTCAGTTCCGTCCATCTTGCGAATGCTGCGAGCCTTCGCTACAAGAACGTCCGTGTCGCTCTCCGTCGTTGAAATCACGCCGCGCATCACGCCGTGGGTGCGCAGGTGGCGCACCAGGGCGCGGGTATCGATCTCGGCCAGCACGGGGACGGAGTAGCGCTCCATGTACTCGTCGGTGACCCGCTCTGAGCGCCAATTGGAGCTGATGGGAGAGAACTCGCGGACGATGAGCCCCTCAATGTAGGGCTTGGCCGACTCGTTATCTGCCTGGTTGGTGCCGTAGTTGCCAATCTGGGGATTGGTGAGAACGACGATCTGGCCGGCATAGGAGGGATCGGTGGCGATTTCCTGGTAGCCGGTGAGGGAGGTATTGAAAACGACTTCTCCCCGGCACTCGCCAGGAGCGCCATAGCCGTGGCCACGAAAGATGCGCCCGTCTTCGAGCGCCAGGATTGACTGCATCGCCTCTCCGGGAGGTTGAATTCAACCGATTCTAACAGGGTTTGCGGTGAATAAGGTGACGGATTACCGGACGGTTTTGGGCAGCCCTACCGCACAGTTCCGGCATCGCGCGCCGGCCACAAGACGAAGACGGCTTTTCCGTAGATGAGCGAACGCTCCACGGGGCCGAACGCACGGCTGTCGGAGGAGATGCAGCGATGGTCGCCCATCATGAAGTAGCTGTCTGCGGGAACCACCATCTCCGCCATGGAGACGCTGTCGCGGTACTCCTCGGGGACGTACTTCTCCAACTGCCGCTGGCCGTTGAGCCAGACCGTGCCGTGGTCGATGCGCAGCCGGTCGCCGGGCAGGGCGATGACGCGCTTGATGTAGCTCTTATCCGGGTCGCGGGGATAGTGGAAGACCACCACGTCGCCGCGCTCGATGGCCGAGAAGCGGTAGACGAACTTGTTGATGAAGAGCCGGTCCTGATCCTCCAACCGCGGCAACATGCTGGTGCCTTCCACGCGCACCGGCTGGTAAAGAAAGGTGATGATGAGCACCGAGGCGGCAACGGAGATCAGCAAATCGCGCAGCCAGAACTCAACGCCGCCGGCTTTACGAGACGGCGTGGGTGCTGGGGCGAGAGCCGGCTGGTTCACGTCCGCGCCAGAAGCGGCAGCCTGTTCGGGATAGGGAAAGTCTGGGGGAATCGGCTCCATCTGCTCCTGCTCGTGTAGAATCAATATCTTACAAGTTTCGTTCGGCAAAGTCCCGCCATGAATGCGTCAAAGTTGCCTGCCTGGTTAGAGTGTAATCGTTCGACCTCACACAGGACCAGAGGTTTGAGAAAACACACAGCGCGTTCGCATCCGCTCGGCTTGCCAGGCCGGGCTACCCCGCTTCCGTCCTGCCGCGATACTCTTAAACAAACGTGATCAGAGACCATAAACAACCCGCGGCTCCGCAATCCTCTCCTTTGGACAAGATTCCCGCCGACCTGACTCCGTTCATGCGGCAGTGGACGGCGGCCAAGCGCGAGAATCCCGATGCGCTGCTGTTCTTCCGCATGGGGGATTTCTACGAGCTCTTCTACGACGATGCGGTGACAGTGAGCCGGGAGTTGCAGTTGACGCTGACGGCGCGGGACCGGGAGCGAAACCAGCCGATGTGCGGGGTTCCGTATCACGCGGTGGAGAGTTACCTGATGCGGCTGTTACGCAAGGGCTACCGCGTTGCCCTCTGCGACCAGATGGAGGACCCCAGGCTCACGAAAAAGATTGTGCGGCGCGAGGTGACGCGGGTGCTCTCGCCGGGGACCGCGCTCGATGCCGGGCTGGGCCAGGAGCAGAACAATTTTCTGGCGGCGTATTTCGAGGCTGGGGGCGGGCATGGGGATAAAGCCCCAACCGAGGTAGTGTGCGCTGTTGCGTTACTGGATGTTTCCACAGGCGAGTTTCGGACGGCGGAGTTTGTGGGGGCGCCGGCGCGGCAGCAGGCGGTGGACGAGATCGTAAAGGCCGGATCGAGCGAGGTTCTGGTGGCCGCGAGCGCGGAGTTGCCGGCGCAGTTGGAGCGGATTCCGGCGCGGACGCGCGTCGAAGACTGGGTTTGGACGCGGGAGTTTGCTGTTCCGCTGGTGGAGCGCCAGTTGAATGTGCGGTCGCTGGAAGGGTTTGGGCTCACCGCGCACCCGGCGGCGGCGATTGCGGCTGGCGTGGTGCTGCACTATGTGCGGACGACGCAGAAGAACGAGGCGCTGCACATTGACAGCCTCCGATTTGAGGAGCACTCGACGGCGCTCGAACTGGACCAGGTGACGGTGAGGAATCTGGAGCTGGTGGAACCGCTCTTCGCTGGCCAGGACGACCGGGTTACGCTCTTTCACACACTGGACGCGTGCCTGACGCCGATGGGCAAGCGGTTGCTCCGATCCACGATTCTGCGGCCACTGGTGGACGCCGAGGCGCTCGCAGGCCGCTATGAAGCGGTGGGCGAGGCGCATGGGGACCTGGTAAAACGCGAGGAGATTCGCCGGGCGTTTGCCGGGCTTCTGGATCTGGAGCGGTTGCTGGCGCGTCTCTCTTTGGATTCCGCGGGACCGCGCGACGTGCGGGCGTTAGCGGCGAGTTTGAGCCGTCTGCCGGGATTGAAGACGGCGCTCGTTGCGATGCGGGCGGCGCGATGGCGCGAGTTAACGGAGCGTCTCGATACGCTCGAAGACGTGACGGCGCTAATTTCAACGACGCTAGTCGAGGAGCCTCCGCTGACGCTGGTCGATGGCGGGGCAATTGCGGCGGGCGTGGACGCGGAACTCGATGAACTGCGAACGATTTCGAAGACCGGCAAGCAGCAGATTGCGGCCATCGAGGAACGGGAGCGGGAGCGGACCGGAATAGGTTCGCTGAAGGTCAGGTATAACTCGGTTTTTGGCTATTACATCGAGATTACTAAAGCGAACATGGCCCTGGCGCCGGCCGATTATGAGCGCAAACAAACCTTGGTGAATGCGGAACGATTTACAACGCCGGAGTTAAAAGAATATGAGCGCAAGATTCTCTCGGCGCACGAGAGGTGCATAGAGATTGAGAAGCGGATTTTTGCCGAACTGCGAAGGACAGTGCTGGAGGCGGCGGGGCGGATTAAGCGCACTTCAGCCTCTGTGGCCGAGATCGATCTGCTGGCGAACTTTGCGCATCTGGCGGCGCGGCGTAAGTATGTACGGCCCACAATTTCTGATGAACCCGTAATCGAAGCAGTGGCTGGCCGCCACCCGGTCATCGAGCAGTGGATGGAAGAGACGCGCGAGGGAAGGTTCATTGCCAACGACATCTACTTGAATGCAGCGGGCGATGGACCGAGTCTGTTGCTGATCACCGGCCCGAACATGGGCGGCAAGAGCACCTACCTGCGCCAGGCGGCTATGCTGGTTCTTCTGGCCCAGATGGGCAGCTTTGTGCCGGCGGAGAGTTTACGCTTTGGCCTGGTGGACCGGATTTATACGCGTATCGGAGCCAGCGACAACGTGGCGCGGGGCCGCTCGACGTTCATGGTGGAGATGACGGAGACGGCGACGATTCTGAATACAGCGACCAACAAATCGCTGATCCTGTTGGACGAGATGGGACGCGGAACGGCCACCTTTGACGGGCTCTCGCTGGCCTGGGCGACGGTCGAGTTTCTTCATGCCGAGACCAGGGCGCGGACGCTATTTGCCACGCATTATCACGAACTCACCATGCTGGCCGAGAAGTTGCCACGCGTCAGGAATCTGCGTGTGGGGGTGAAAGAGGCCGCGGGTGGGATTGTGTTCCTGCATAACATCGAGCCGGGCGCGGCGAGCAAGAGTTATGGCATCGAGGTGGCTCGGCTCGCGGGGCTGCCCTCGGCGGTCATTGAGAGAGCCAGGCACCTGCTGCGGCAGCATGAGCGTCAGGAGCGACAAAGCGTGCAGGTGGAGACAGCCGCCGACCCGGTGCAACTGACGATCTTCACGCCGCTCTCGCAGCGGATTGTGGACCGGTTCGAGGCGACGGACGTTAACTCACTGACGCCGTTGCAGGCGCTGAATCTGCTGGAAGAACTTCAGCAGGAGTTGAAGGAAACGAAGGAATAGGGAGTAGCCCGCATGAACGCAAAGACCATGACAGTGGCCGGTATTATGAGCGGAACCTCGGCCGATGGGATCGATGTAGCCGTGGTGCGCATTGCGCCGGGAAAGCAGAGGACCGGCGCGGAACGGCCCCGGCTGACGCTGTTGGCTCATGAGGGATTTGGCTTCCCCGCCCCGCTGCGGCGCGCGGTGCTGGCGGCGATGAATGCGGCGGCAACCTCAACGGCGGAGCTGGCGCGGCTCAATTGGAGGCTCGGCCTGGCCTACGCCGAGGCGGTCAACGCGACGGTGAAGCGGCACGCAGTAAAACTCGACCTGATCGGTTGCCACGGACAGACGCTCTATCATCAGCCGCGCGCGGAAAGTTACGCGGGCCGGCGCTTCGGCTGCACCTGGCAGTTAGGCGAGGCAGCTGTGCTTGCCTCGGCAACCGGAGTTCCGGTGGTTTCGAACTTCCGTCCTGCCGATATGATGGCCGGAGGCCAGGGAGCGCCGCTGGTGCCGCTACTGGATTATGTGCTGTTTGCCGACCCAAAGCGCGGCCGTGTGCTGCAAAACATTGGTGGCATCGCCAACCTGACCGCCATTCCCGCCGGAGCGGCGGCGGATGCGGTGGTGGCCTTCGACACCGGCCCTGGGAACATGGTGATCGATGCGCTGGCGCAGGAGCTTTTCAATAAAAATTTTGATCGCAACGGAGGCTTTGCCGCGCGGGGCACGGTGTTGGCGGAGGTGTTAGCCGAGGCGCTGGGCAACCCTTACTTCAAGATGAAGCCCCCGCGCACGGCGGGGCGCGAGCAATTTGGACGCGAGTATGCGGCGAAGTTCCTGGCAGCCTGCCAACGGTTCAGCAACCGCCCCGAGGACGCGCTGGCCACGGCAACCGCGCTGACCGCCGAGACCATTGCGCGGAGCTACAAGGCTTTTGCCCGGCGCGGGATGAAGGGCTGTGCGGTGGATTACATCGTCTCCGGCGGCGGGGCGCGCAATGCGACGCTGATGGCGATGC
>JBAVYF010000643.1:0-16429 GCA_049698655.1 Occallatibacter sp.
TGGAAGATGGCGATGATGCCGATCACCCAGCCCGAGCCGAGAACGGGAATGTCCCAGAATGGATAGTTCATTTCTACTCCAGTGAAGAAGTGAAGAAGTGAAGAAGTGAACGAGTGAGCTAGTGAAAAAGTGAATGAGTGAAAGAGTGAAGTGAGTGAAGATAGCCAGTGAAAAAGTGTTCATTTTACACGCGGTGCTTGTTTCACTTTTTCACTCTTTCACTTCTTCACTGGTTTCTTCTCAACCGCTGTTGTTCTTCAACCTGCTCAATAGCGCAAAGAGCATCTTCTCAACTTCATGTGAAATACCTTGGGTTTGGTTGAGGAGTTGACTATCCGCGAACCCCAACACACCGGATAGTTCCAATTGCGTTTGCAGTTCGCAATTTGAGGCGCGTGCGATCAGCAAGAAGTGTTTGAACTCGCGTGGGTTCATACGCCCGTGGCCTTCAGCGATGTTGCTTGGAATTGAAATGGCAGAACGTCTCAACTGAGATGTGAGTCCAAAAGCTTCTTCACGAGGAAAACATTTTGTAAGCCGATAGACAGCAACTGTCAACTCCATCGACCTTTGCCAAACCTGAAGGTCTCGGAATGACTGCATGGTAGACTGCGTCCTTGGCTTATCGACCATCACTTCATCTTCCTCTCTTTTCACTTCTTCACTCACTCATTCACTCATTCACTTCTTCACTCATTCACTGCTTCACCGGATCGTCCAATAGCCGATGACGGTGGTGGCCAGCAGCGAGAAGACCGCCAGCAGGCCGAAGTAGTGCGCGGCGCGCGCGCGCTGTCCGGATTCCTTGCTCTTGTCGTAGAAGGGAATCAGAAGCCAAAGCACGATGCCGAGGGTGAACAGCAAAATGCCAGCAATCTCTCCGGCTTCACCTTGCAGCCATTTGATCATGCCCAGCAGTTTGAGCATCTCGAATGGGCTCATGAAGTACCACTCGGGATGAATGCCCATCGGAGCGGGCGCCAGCGGGTCGAACGGTTTGCCCAGCGACCAGGGAAAGACCGAGGCCAGCAGCGCCAGAATGTTCAGCGAGATGAGCCACATGGCCAGATCCTTGCGCAGGAAGTTGGGCATGAAGGGCATGGTCTTGCGTTCGGCGGGCGGAATGGCTTCGACGGATGGAGGCGAGGCGTTGCCGTGGCGCTGGACGAGCCAGAGGTGAAAGCCGAGCAGGGGCAGGAAGAGGGCCGGAAGCACGACGACGTGCAGGGCGAAGAAACGCTGCACGGTGAATTCGCTGACGTCCGGGCCGCCGCGCAGCATGTTGGCGATGGCCGGGCCAATCCAGGGAATCGCCGTGGGAATCTGCAGGCCGACCTTGGTGGCGAAGTAGCTCAACTCATCCATCGGCAGCAGGTAGCCGGAAAAGCCGAAGACAGAGGCGATGCCCAG
This sequence comes from Occallatibacter sp., assembly GCA_049698655.1. GTDB lineage: Bacteria > Acidobacteriota > Terriglobia > Terriglobales > Acidobacteriaceae > Telmatobacter. The sequence continues at coordinate 1,411 of JBAVYF010000643.1, forward strand.
CAAGGCCATGCCGCTGAGCCAGCCGAACTCGCGCGGCTTGCGGTAAGCCTTCATGAAGTAGACCGAGAACATGTGCACGAGAATCGAGAAGATCATCAGGCTGGCGGCCCAGGCGTGCGCCGAGCGGATTAGCCAGCCGAAGTGCATGACGAAGGTGATCTGGCGGACCGACTCGAAGGCATCGGCGCCGGGCTGGTAGTAGACCAGCAGCAGCACGCCGGTGAAGCACTGCACGAGGAAAAGGAACAGCGAGATGCCGCCCCAGTAGTACCAGAAGGATTGGGAGTGGACAGGGACGGTTTTGTGGCGCGCAAAGGCGGCCAACTCTGAGAGGCCCAGGCGCTCATCGATCCAACCGTAAATTGCTTTTGTACTCATGCCCTTATTCCTCTTGCAGTGTTCCGCTGTTCGTTGCTTATTGCTCGCTATTGGAAGTTACCTGACATCCATTGACCGGGCCGCCTGCCGTATTCAAGGGTGCGCCACCCGGTCAACTGAGCATGGCACTTGGGACTGCGATATGCTCGCTTTATTTTGAATTCTGTGATCCTTATTTTGATTCGTAGAATCAAAATAAAAATCATAAAAATCATCACGGCCCAGCGCTCTTCGGAGATAATGGCTCGCCAGCGAAGTACAGTGACAAGAAGGAGCTGGAGGTTGACCGACGAACGCGCACGGAAAGCACACACAGTATTGCCTTACGGTAAGCTCGATAGCAATTCCGGTAAAGCTGAAGATTGCCACAAGCAGCACTAGCCATCGGATATTTCCCTTGGCCCATTTGATTAACATGTTGCCTCCTTACTGATCACTGTTCACTGACCACTGACCATTGCTCTTATGCGCGCGAGACATCCACGCTTGTGTCATTGACGGCTACTTTGAAGAGCTTGAGCGGCTTGGGCGGCGGGCCGCTGACGTTGGCGCCGGTATACGGGTTGTAAACGCCGCCGTGGCAGGCGCAGTGGATGCGGTCGGCCTGAGGCTCATACTGAACCGTGCAGCCCAGATGCGTGCAGACTGCGGTCATGGATATCCAGCGGCCGTCCTCATGGTGGATCAGCAAGGCCGGAGAGCGGCCGAATTTGAACATCAGCACCGAGCCCAGGGGCAGCTTCTGCGCGTCCTTGAGGGTAACCTCGGTGACCGCCGTGGCGTTCATCGCCATCTCCTCCGGCGAGGCCAGGTAGCGGTAGACGGGATAGGCCAGGGCGGCGGTGTAGGCCAGCCCCGCCACGCCGGCCGCGGCCAGAAAGGCGCGGCGGGTATTCTTTTCGCCGGGCTCCTCGATGATGTTTGCGGCAAGGTTCGTCTGTTCGTTCATAGCAATCTTTTCGCGGGGATTAGGCCGCGCCCTCCATAACTTTTCTGGAGCGAGCCACCACAGAGACAAGCCAGCCGATCACGCCCAACCCGGCGACAAAAAGAACCAGGAAAAGGCCCACGACCCACCAGTTGGTCACCACCACGCGATCCCAGACGTTGTAGCCCTTGGCGAGCAGGGTGAGGTCGCGGACACCGTCGCGATAGACGGTGAACATGATCTCGATGAGTACGGCAAGCAGAACTCCGGCCCAACTGAACAATCCGATCCGGCCGATGGAGAGTTTGCCGAATCCGGCGACGGCGGCGGCCAGCACGGCCAGCCCAACCAGGGCCAGCCAGCCATAACCGGCAAAGCCGAAGTATTTGTAGAACTCATAGCCAGCCGGAGGCGTCACCAGCATCGACTTCACTACAGCCGGCTGCACACTGGCGGTCCACAGACCGGCCGCCAGATAGACGATGCCGAAGACCGCGGCAACCTTTCCGCCGAGGCCCGCCAGGAACCGCTTCTCTTCAGTCGTGAAGGTCGAGCGGCCCGCCAGATACACCAGCCACAATCCGCCGATGAACAGGCCGCCTGCCATCATCAGCAGCCAGCGCGGCGTGAGGGTAGGGTCGCCGGTGGGCAGATACGCGCCCATTGCCGAGGCGGAGTACATCTCCCGCCAGACCTCGGGCCTCAGCATCAGCGTCATATTGGTGGAGAGCAGCCGGGCGATGGCGCCGGCCAGCACCCACGCGCTCAAACCGACCCACCAGGCCGATTTGCCGGCCTCAAGCCGCGCGGTGAAGCGATAGAGCAGCCAGTAGGTAAGCGTGAGGAGGCCGATGACCGATATCCAGTAGATGCCGATCAAAACGCTGCTGGTGTAAAGCGCGCGGCCATAGAGGACCTGGGAAAACAAGAGCGGCGGCACGGCCAGGTTGATGACGAAGGTCATGACGATGGTGAGCCGGCGCGCCAGCGCGCGCGCGGTGACCATGGATAGCGGCGAGCCGCGGAAGAGGCTGAGCAGAACCGCCAGCAGCAGTCCGCCCAGCAGTGTCTCCACGGCGACAAAATGCAGCGCCAGCGTGACGATATGCAGCAGTTTCAACAGCCATATCGGCGCCGGCAAGGGAATCGGATCAACAGCGGGAAATGATTGCATAGTGCCCCTTGAGACCCCCAAGGCCACTTTTTAGACTAGCACGGTCCATAATCCCGTATGTGACGGCAGTCACAGCGCAAAGTCAGCGCACAAAACAACTGCCTCCACACGACACGACACGAAACGATACTATACCCGCGCATTCGCCAATCAAGGTCGTGGAAGAAATTTGTTTGCTCTGCACTTTGATTCGCGTTTACGGAAGGCCTGCGAGGCCGGGCGCTTGCAAATGCGAGCCGGGAGTGTTCCAATCGGATTATTGAAACAGGGGTGCTCCACGAGGTGGGGCTGAGAAATACCCTAGAACCCGATCCGGATAATACCGGCGTGGGAAGCTTTCGTAGCCGAACGGCCTTCTTCCTCGAATATCAGCGTGAGTTCTCTTGTTTCATGCAAGTTGGAAACAAGGGGAATCCATGTACAGTTCCGCCGCAGCCATTCCGGTCCGCATTGCATCCTGGTCGCTGGCGCTTATGATTCCAGGCCTGCTTTCCGGCCAGGCGGCTGCTTGCCGTCGAGCCTGCGCGCGCCACATACTTTGTGCGACAGGATTGCTGCTCTGCTGTCTGGCTGCGCAACTGAGCGCCAGCGCGCAAAGTCCCGCGCCCTCCACTGCCGCTGCAACTCCGCCTCCCACAGCGCAGAACTCTGCCACGCCCGCACAGAAAATTCCGCGCGTGACCACAACGGTAGTGGTGCATGGCGAGACGGAGGACGAGTATCTTCCCGAGACAGTCACGGTGGGCAATCTGGACGGAGTGCCGCTGGAGCAGGCGCCGCTGTCGGCTACAGTCGTGACTCGCGAACTGCTCACGGACCAGGGCGCGCGCCTGCTCTCCGACGTGGTGAAGAACGATGCTTCCATCGGAGAGGATTACGCGCCGGTGGGCTACTACGGCGACTTCGAGATTCGCGGTTTTCCAATCGATCTGGCCACGGGCCTGGAGATCAACGGCATGACCATCGCCGGCGAGCAGGATGTTCCGCTGGAAAACAAGCAGAGCGTCGAGTTTCTCAAAGGCATCGCCGGCGTGGAGAGCGGCGTGGCCTCAGCCGGCGGGCTCGTCGACTACGTGACCAAAAGGCCGGCGATAGTCAAGGCCGTCGATCTGGCTACCGACCATCGCGGAAGCGCCTACGGCGCAGTCGATCTGGGCCGGATTTTCGGCAGTCGCAAGCAAGTGGGCGCGCGCGTGAATCTCGCCGGCGAAAGGATTGAGAGCTACGTGAACGACGCCGATGGATGGCGCGCTATGGGCGCTGGCTCGGCTGACTGGAAGTTCAGCCCCAGGGCAATTTTGAAGGGTGACTTCGAGTACCAGCACAAGGTGGAGCGCTCGGTCTGCGGCTATCAACTTCTGGGCGGAACGACCGTGCCCGATCTCGGCCGGATTTATCCTTCGACGATGCTGGGCGAGCAGTCGTGGGCCAAGCCGAACACCTTTGACACATTCAACGCCGGCTCGCGCCTGGACTACGATCTTCCCCACGGCTGGCGGGCCTTCGCCGCGGCGAGTTATAGCCACTCGCTTATCGACGATAACGTTGTGTATGCGTATGGGTGTTACAACGAGACTGAGTGTGTACCCGGTAGCTCAACGCCGCCCTGGTTCTTTGCTCCCGACGGAACCTATGACATCTACGATTACCGCGACCCCGGCGAACTGCGCATCGACGCGCAGGCCGAGGCGATTGTAACCGGCCATGTGAAAACCGGAGCTATCACACACGACTTGGCCGGAGGCGGTGAGTTATTTCTCCGCAGCGTGCAGCAGCCCGGATTCTTTACAATCCAGACTCCATCTACACCCGCCGTCGCCGATGGCGCGGTGTACTACGATATTGGTTCTGAAAACATTTTCCAACCTATCACGCCGGTTGATATAGCTGCCGTAGAGTCGCCGCGCCAGTCCGCCGGCCCCCGTCGGCTCTGGGAAGACAGTCATCAATCGTCCGCAGTGATGCAGGACAGGATTCATCTGCCTGCTCACATTCAACTACTCGCCAGCGGAAGGTTTGATTCGCTGCGCGATCATAATGACTCGCCATACTCCACTTGTACCGATTTTTCAGTCCCGGGAGCATGCCTGCCCAAAATCACGGACAAGCTCATCTGGCTGCCGCAATACGCGGTCACTTACAATCCGGTGGATAGCTTTACGCTCTATGGCAACTATGGAGTACTGCTGTCGCTAGGGCCTCAAGCTCCCTTTTGGACTGATAACGGAAGTCAGTTTCTCAATCCATACTTGACTCGGCAGGTGGAGATCGGCGCAAAGTATGAGCCGGACCAACACATACTTCTTACCACCGCGCTCTTTCACATGCGCGCGCCGTTCTTCTATCCGAAAACGCTGCTCGGCTCCGACAGCTTTTGCCCCAGCGGAAGCGCGGGAGATCAATGCTTTGAGATGGAGGGCCGCGAGACCCACGACGGCATCGAGTTGAACGCGGAGGGCAAGGTGACGAACTGGCTGCGACTGACAGCCTCAGCAGCAGCTATCCGCGCAATCTCCAGCGATACCGGCACTCCGGCCTTCGATAACAAGCAGGTGCTCAATGTGCCCCATCTGCGCACGGCTCTGTTTGCGGACGTGCTCGTACTGAAATCGCGCGGGCTGCATCTGATGCCGGGCTGGAGTTATACAGGACGCAAGGAGGCTACGCGGGACGACCTGGTGAGCGTTTCCGGATACAACATTTTCAATCTGGGTGTGCGCTACTCGCCCGGCGGCGAGCAGGGTCGCATAACTTTTCGTCTTTATGCCGATAACATCACCGACAAGCGCTACTGGAAGGACACCGGCGCGAATTATGGCGACACTTTCATCCACCTGGGCGCTCCCACGACGGTGCGGTTCTCGGTGCACTACACTTTCTAACTTGCGGATGAGGACAGAGGATTCACAAACGATGAACACGACGGCAAAGACGCATGGATTGGACGGCAGGCTGGTGGAACCCGACTGGCCGCCGCTCACGCTGGGCGAGGTGCGCGCGCTGCTTGCAGCATTTACCAGCTGCTGCGAGCCAATCGAGATTCTTTCGGTAAGTCCACGGCCGTTTTCGGCGGCAAGCGTGGTGACGACGGGAAGCGGACGAGTTTTTATCAAGCGCCATCACCGGTTGGTGCGCGACCGCGAGGGATTGCACGAGGAGCATCGTTTCATGCAGCATCTGATTGCGCACGGCGCACAGGTGCCGCGCATCTTTGCGGATTTGTCAGGCGAGACGGCAATCGAAAAAGGCGATTGGACCTACGAGGTGCACGGAGTGCCTGCGGGCGTGGATATTTACGAGGAGGCGATTTCGTGGACGCCGTTTTATTCGACGGCACACGCGCGCTCCGCAGGGGAGATGCTGGCGCGGTTGCATCAGGCTTCTCAGGGATTCGACGCGCCACTGCGCAAGGCGCAACCTCTGGTGGCGGGTTTCACGATCTTTGCGGCTGATTACCCAAGTGCCGCGATGGAGCGCTACCTGGCGGCGCGCCCCGCGCTGGCCGAGGATCCTGTTGCACGAGAAGGCTGTGGCGAGGCGCTCGAATTGCTGGCTCCATTTCATGTCCGACTGCGGCCGCTTCTTTCCGCGTTGAAACCGTTGTGGACGCACAACGATCCGCACGCCTCCAATTTCTTGTGGAGCGACGCGTCCGACGAGGCGCGCGTTGTCGCGGTGATTGACTTCGGGCTTGCCGATCGCAGCAACGCCGTGCACGACCTGGCGCAGGCCATCGAGCGCAACATTGTGGAGTGGCTTGATCTGATCGGAGACTCAGCGCGGGGAGAAGACGTGCGCATTCACATCGATCACCTGGAGGCGATGCTCGACGGCTATGAATCGGTGCGACCGCTGAACGATGCGGAGGCCGCTGCCCTTGCGCCGATGGCCGCGCTTTGCCACGCGGAGTTTGCGCTGAGCGAGGCAGACTATTTTCGCGGCGTTCTGCACTCGGAAGAGAAGGCACGGCTGGCCTCGATCGATTACCTTGTGGGTCACGCGCGCTGGTTCCGCGGCGCGGGCGGAGATAAGCTGTTGGATGCAATCCGCAGTTGGGCGGCAAATCGAGGTAAGCAAGCAACTACGCCTTTGGGAGCAGATAACTAATGCATTGGACGAGAATCATAAACTTCCTTGCCGCGAATTGGATGGAGGATACCGGCGCCATCACATCGATTGTGGGCATCTGGCTCATTACGCGCCGTAACATCCTTTGCTGGCCGGTGGTGTTAATTGCCGAAGTGCTCTACATGATCGTCCTTTTTCGCGTGCAATTATATTCCGGTTCCCTGTTACAGATCTTCTTCATGGGTTTCACCGTGTACGGCTGGTGGTATTGGCAGCGCGGCATGCGCGAAGAGGGCGTGGTGCGCCTGGTTCGGCTTCCAATGTCCAGCATGTTGGCGGGATTGGCGGCCGGAGCGGTAGGAAGCGTGTTGATGGGGTTTTTGATGGAACGGATTGGTGCGTCGTTGCCTCACCTGGATGCTACTTTGATGAGTTACGGCATGGTGGCAACCTGGTGGCAAGCTCGAAAACATACGGCCAATTGGTTGCTATGGATTGTGGTGGACCTTATGTACATTGGCGAATATCTCTACAAAGGTTTAAGGCCGACCGCGGCGCTTTATGCGGTACTGGCATGCCTGGCCGTGCTGGGATTGCGAGATTGGCGGCGGGCGGCGGCAACTCAGACAGCAGCTTGAACCACGTTGTGCATCGGCTCGCCGGCAATGTAGCGGCGCAACTCATCAGCCGCGATGCGCAGGGAGCGGGGCGCGAACTGCGGGCTCGATCCTGCGACGTGGGGCGTGAGCAGCAGGTTGGGACAACTCCACAACGGGTGGCTGTCGGGCAGCGGCTCGGGATCAGTGACGTCGAGAGCGGCGCGAATGTGGCCGGCTTGAAGAGCGTCAACCAATGCGTCTGTGTCCACAATGGGTCCGCGCGCGGCGTTGACCAGCAACGCTCCCTGCCGCATCAAAGAGAGCTGGCGGCTGCCGATCAGATGATACGATTCAGCGGTAGACGGCAGGATCAGAATCACGATCTCAGCTTGCGGCAAGAGGCTGTCGAGTTCGCTGGCGGCATGAACCGGCGGCTTGGCGCGCGCGGTGCGGGCGATGCGCACGAGTTCGACATGAAAGGGCGCGAGCATGCGCTCGATCTCCTTGCCGATGGCGCCGCAGCCCACCAGCAGCACGGTCTTGCCGGTAAGTTCTTCTAACATGACGGGCGGATACATCGGCCGCGCATCGCCGGTGATACGGGCGTAGTGGGCGCTGGCCTCGAAGCGGCGCTTCCACACTCTGGAGTGCTGCACGTCGAAATAAAGCGGAAAATACTTCAACGTGACCAGAATAGCGCTGAGGGTCCACTCGGCGGTAGAGATGCCGTGCGCGCCCTGGGCGTTGCAGATGGTGACACTCGGGCCAGCTACGCCGGGGATCCATTCCGTTCCGGTCATCAGCGACAAGATCAGCCGCACGCCGCGCAGCCGCGGCCAGATGCGCATAGCCCGCGTCGGGTAAGGGTCTGGAATCCAGACGTCGATTTCGATATCGTGGTCAAGCCCGTCGGGCAGGGGAATGAGTTCGACATCCGAAGGGAAATCGCGCAACAACTCCGCGGCCAAGGAGGCTGGGTATCCGACACGCAGCATGGTAAATGTCTCCCGGGGGATACGGGATTCTGTGCAACATATTACATGAGATGTGATGTTCCGCGCGGCGTTTTGACTCGTTTATCTTTCACAAAAGTACGGAACAATCAGATTGTGAGCAATTCCGTATAGACGGCCATGCCGACTACGGCATCGACGCCTATGGCGTCTAGCGCATCTACCTCCTGCTGGCTGCGGATTCCACCGGCAACGATGAGCTGACGCTGCGTTAGTTTGCGCAGACGCGCGGCTGTCTCAATTGGGAAACCCTGCATCATCCCTTCGCCATCGACATGCGTGTAGAGAAATGCAGCAGCGTAGGGTTCGAGTTGTGGAATCGCTTCATCCGGTGTGAGCGCGACTTGCGCCTTCCAGCCTTTCACTGCAATGCGCCCATTCTTTGTGTCGATGCCGGCGACGATGCGTTCGGCTCCGACAGCGGCTGCGAGCGAAGCGGCGAAATCCGTATTGACAGTACCTGCTTCCGAGAAGAGCGCAGAACCAATAATGACGCGCCTTGCTCCTGCATCGAGCACTTGACGCGCGCGCTCAACGGAGTGGATGCCACCGCCAGCCTGAACAGGCAGCCGTTTGGCGATTTGAGCGACGAGCGCGGAATTATCACCCTGGCGCATCGCCGCGTCCAGGTCGATCAATTGGACCAACGGAAATTTGGAAAATTTCTCAATCCAGTATTCAAAGTCGTCAAAAGCCAGGCGCAGTTTTTCGCCTTGCACAAGCTGAACAATGCGCCCGCCCAGTAGATCAATAGAAGGGATCAGCATGGAAGCCTCACAGAGACTCCGGCTTTGGCCAGTTCTTCTTTGAGCGAACGCGCGCTCGAGATGCCGAAGTGGAAGATGCTGGCGGCGAGAGCCGCATCGGCCTTGCCGCGCCCAAAGACATCGACAAAATGCTCGACGGTTCCCGCTCCCCCGGAGGCGATGACAGGAATGTTGACTGCCTCGCTGACGGCAGCTGTCAACTCGCAATCGAAGCCGGTACGCATTCCGTCGGAGTTCATCGAGGTGAGAAGGATTTCGCCCGCGCCACGTGCTTCGGCTTCGCGTGCCCACTCAACTACTCGACGGCCTGCGAGCTTACGCCCGCCCTGCACAAAGACCTGCGCGTCGCGCACTGGGTCGGCCGCATCGGGGTCGCGGCGCGCGTCGATGGCAACCACGACGGCCTGCGCGCCAAAACTGCGGCCAATGGCGTCGATGAGAGTTGGATCGGCCAACGCGGCTGAGTTCACGCTGACCTTGTCCGCGCCAGCTTCGAATACCTGCGACGCATCGTCTGCCGTGCGAATGCCGCCACCAACGCAAAAGGGCACGAATAACTCATGCGCAGTGCGGCGGACGGTATCGAGCAGCGTCTGCCGGCCTTCGTGCGTAGCTGTAATGTCGAGCAGGACAATTTCGTCCGCACCTTCGCGAGCGTGACGCGCGGCTTGCGTTGCCGGATCGCCGGCATCGATCAAATCGACGAACTGCACGCCTTTCATTACGCGGCCATCATGCACGTCGAGGCAGGCGATGATTCGTTTGGTGATCATTCAGTTCCCTTCCCACTCGAGAAAGTTCTTGAGAATCTTCAAACCAGTTGCGCCGGATTTTTCCGGGTGAAATTGAACGCCCATCACGTTATCGAGTTCGACGGCTGAAGCGAAATTCTCGATGTAATACGTTACGGCCGCAGTGTCATCCGTTACTGGAGCTTTGTAGGAGTGCGTGAAGTAAACGTGCTCGCCCGGTTCGACACCGGCGAGAAGGCGCGAGTTGGGACGGATTTCCAGAGAATTCCAGCCGACGTGCGGAACTTTTTCTGGACTTTCGGAGAAGCGAGTGCAGGATTCGGCGAAGTGACCGAGACCCGGTTGCGCTGGCGCTTCGCTCGATCCCGCGTAAAGCCACTGCATCCCGACGCAGATGCCGAGAAAAGGAACGCCGCGCGCAATCGCTGCGCGAATCGCTTGCGTCAGCCCCGTGGCGTCCAGGCGCTCGGTGGCCGCAAAATGGCCGACTCCGGGAAGCACAATGCGCTCGGCGTTTTCGACAAGAGACATGTCGCCGTCGGTCACGGTCGTCTCTGCGCCCAGGTGATGCAGGGCTTTGAGTACCGAGGTGAGATTGCCGGCTTTGTAATCGATCACTGTGGTTTTCATACCAGTGATTCTCCTATTAGGAACCACCAAATCAAAAGCAGCATAGCCAGAGCAACTCCCAGTACCCTCCACCATCCCTTACCGAAGAAGCTGAAAACAAAGCCAACGAAAGCGGAAACTAGCCCGGATTGGATCCAAGGTATCGCTTCTTCTGCTTGCTTTAAATAATCTGTTGTGTCAATAGGACGAAGATAACTCGCCACGACGACTGCGGCAGAAATTATGATTCCCGCAATTCCGCATACGAAGACACCTGATCGGATTTTTGTAGCACTGATCATAGCAACCCCTTTGTTGAGGGCAGCATCTTGCCCAATTGTCTATCGCGCGAGCAGGCCACGCGCAGCGCGCGTGCAAAGGCTTTGAAGATGGCTTCGATCTTGTGGTGATTGGAGCGGCCGTACATTGTTTTCACATGGACGTTGGCGCGCGCGCCGCGCGCAAATCCCTCAAAGAAATCCGTCACCAGCTCAGTTTGCAGATCACCTACCAGGCGTGTGCGCACTTTGGTTTCAACAGCGAAGGCAGCGCGGCCACTGAGATCAACTGCCGCGATCGCCAGAGTTTCATCCATCGGCATAAGGAAGTATCCGGCGCGCAATATGCCTCGCTTGTCGCCAAGTGCACGGTCGAAGGCCTCGCCAAGCGCTATGCCGACGTCCTCGACGGTGTGGTGCTGGTCCACATCCAGATCGCCGTCGCACTTCAATTCCAAATCGAATGCGCCATGGCGTGTGAACAACTCCAGCATGTGATCGAAGAAACGAATGCCGGTTGAAATTTTGTATTGACCGCTTCCCTCAACGGTCAACTTGATTGCGATGCGGGTCTCGGTTGTGTTGCGTTCGACAATGGCGGTGCGCGGTGCTGAAGTGGTATCCCAGGTCCCCAAATGCGAGGGACCTGGGGCACCCTCATTTTTATTTTTCGAAGTCATTGTGCCTCTTTTCCGGTCCGCAGTGCGGCGAGGGTTTCGTTGAGGGCAACGATTGCTTGCCTCATCTGCTCTCTAGTTCCAATAGTGATGCGCACTCGGCCATCGCAGCCGGGGTCGCTCGAACGGTCGCGAACGAGCACGCCCGCGGCGCTCATCAAGTGCGTGAACTCCTTGTGCTGCGCGCCGATTTCGATGAGGACGAAGTTGGCGCAGCTCGGCCAGCGGCGAACTCTTGCCGCGTCGAGCGCGGCTTCAAACTCCGCGCGCGCGGCCAGCACCTCAGCAACGTACCAGTCGAGATAGGCCACATCTTCGAGCACGGGCGGAAGGCAGGCCAGCGCCAGCGAGTTCACGCTGTAAGGCGAGAGCACGCGCTTGACCCAGTGCATCAGTTCCACGGGACCGGCAAGCAGGCCGAGGCGCAGTCCGGCAAGTCCATAGGCTTTGGAGAAGGTGCGCGCGACGATGAGATTTGGTAGCGAGCCGATCAGGTCGATGACGGTTTCACCGTGAAAGTGGAAGTAGGCTTCATCGACCAATAGCACTGCGTGCGGCGCGCGAGTAGCAATTTCGATGAGCTGCGCACGCGTGGCCGCGGAGCCGGAAGGGCTGTTGGGATTGGCGATGGCGATAATCTTGGTGCGCGGCGTGATGGCCGCGAGCAGGCGCTCGAAGGGAAACTGCAAGTCTTCGCCGGCAAGCACGGCGACTACGCGCGCGTCAGTGGCCGATGCGTAGACCTCGTACATCGTATAGGTGGGCATGGGCAGCAGGAGTTCGTCGCCGTCTTCAAGAAAAGTCTCGAAGAGCACGTGAATGGCTTCATCCACGCCGTTGGTCAGCGCAACCTGCGTGGGCGCGAGGCCGAGATGTGCGGCGACGATGGCCTCGACTGGCTCGCGTTCGGGATAACGCGTTAGGCTGCCGGCGGAGATGTGGCCCAGCGCCTCGCGCACCTTGGGCGAGCAGGCAACCGTGTTCTCGTTGAAGTCCAACCGAAGCGCATCGCGGCAGCCGAGTGGAGGGTGATATTCCTTCATGACCCGCACACGCGCGCGCGGCGCCACCTGCGGTGGGGCTGGCGTTGGGTTTGATGTTAAACCCATAAAGGATGCCTGTCTTTCCGTCGCCTGTTCAGTCACGAGTCCTCCTCTTCTGTAAGCGCGTGCGAATCGCGTCGGCGTGGCCGATAAGGCCCTCAGCTTCGGCCAGCAGAACAGCAGACGGGCCGAGTGTGCGCAGTCCTTGCGCCGAGTATTTCTGCACAGTGATGAGCTTGACGAAGTCGTTGACGCTCAGGCCTCCGCGTACTCGCGCCATTCCGCCGGTGGGCAGCGTGTGATTGGGGCCGGAGATGTAGTCGCCCATGGGCTGCGCGGACCAGCGGCCCACAAAAACCGAGCCCGCGTTCTGAACCCAATCGAGATCGCTTGCAGCATCGACGGTGAGGTGCTCGGGCGCGAGGCGGTTAGTGATGGCGCGCGCCTCGTCCAAGCTTGATGCAAGGATGACCAGGCCGTTGCGATCAAGGGCCTGGCGCGCAACGGGGTTCAATCGGCTGCGCAGTTTAGCCTCGGCGATGACTTCTTTCGCAAGATCGGCGCGCGTGGTGATGAAGATAGCCAGCGCCTCGGGATCGTGCTCGGCCTGCGCGACCAGGTCAGAGGCGATCTCGGCTGAGTTGCCGCGTTCGCTGGTGACGACAATCTCCGTGGGACCGGCAAGCATGTCGATGGCGCAGTCGAAGGCGACCAACCGCTTGGCCGCAGTGACATAGAGATTGCCGGGACCGACGATCTTGTCAACGCGTGGTATAGAAGCAGTGCCGTATGCCAGCGCGGCGACGGCGTGCGCGCCGCCGAGGCGATAGAACTCCGTGATGCCGAGAAGATGCGCGGCGGCGAGGGTCTCCGGTGCGGGTTTGGGCGAGACAACCACGATGCGCTCGACGCCCGCTACCTGCGCGGGAATAGCGGTCATCAACAATGTGGAAGGAAGCGGATGACGGCCGCTAGGCACATAGCAACCCACCGAGCCGAGGGGACGAACAAGCTGGCCGGTGATGAGGCCGGGGACGGGTTCGTCGCTGAAGGAGGCGGGGAGTTGCGCGACGGCAAATGCGCGAATCTGATTTGCGGCCGTAGTCAGCGCGTCTTGCATCGCAGGCTCGATTGCATCCCAAGCGGCGGCCATCTCGCCTGATGTAACGCGCAGAGCAGCGGCGCTGGCGAGGCCGTCGAATTGCGCGGCGTAACGCAGCAGAGCGCGATCGCGCTGTTTGCGCACATCGGCAACGATGCGCCTGACGGCGGACAGCACGGCATCGAGCACCGTGCCGCCACGCAGTTCGAGCGAAGCGAGCATCTCTGCTGCCTGCCGCGCGCCTCGGCCTTTTGTCCGGATCAGTTTCATTATTGCCTCCGGTTTAGAGCACGACCTTGTTGAGAGGGTACTCGACGATGCCGGTTGCTTTGGCTGATTTGAGCTTCGGGATGACATCGCGGGCAATGCGCTCCTCGACGATGGTGTTGACCGCGACCCAACCGGAGTTGCTGAGCTGGGAGATGGTGGGCGAGTTGAGCGCGGGGAGCACGGCGAGGACCGCGTCAAGATTGGCGCGCTGCACATTGAGCATGAGACCGACCTGCGATTGCGCATCGATGGCGCCGCGCAGCATGAGCGCAATCTGGTCGAGCTTCTCGCGCTTCCACGGGTCGGCGAGCGTAGCTTTGCCGGCAATAAGGTGAGTCTCGCTCTCCATAATCGTGTCGATGATCTTGAGGTGGTTGGCCTTCAGCGAGCTGCCGGTCTCGGTGACTTCGACGATGGCATCGGCCAGCATGGGCGGCTTGACTTCCGTTGCGCCCCAACTGAACTCGACTTTGACGTTGACGCCCTTGGCGGCGAAGTAGCGCTTGCTGACTTCCACTAACTCAGTCGCCACGATCTTGCCTTCCAAATCTTCGGCCTTCTCAAAGCCGCTGCCTTCAGGGACCGCCAGCACCCAGCGCACCTTGCGGCGGCTCTGCTTGGCGTAGGTGAGAGTTGTGACGGTGGCGACATCAAGGCCGCTCTCGACGACCCAGTCGATGCCGGTGAGGCCGGCGTCGAGGACGCCGTGATCGACGTAGCGGGCCATCTCCTGTGCGCGGATCAACATGCACTCAATCTCGGGGTCGTCGATGGATGGAAAGTAGGAGCGGCCGTCGGCGTAGATGTTCCAGCCGGCTCGCTTGAAGAGAGCGATGGTGGCATCCTGAAGGCTGCCTTTTGGAATGCCGAGTCTAAGCTTGTTCGCCACGAGTTACCTCTTTCTTTTCGTTGGTTTTCTGGTTGGCGTCCGTCACGGTCAGGGGTTTGGTGAAGCAACTGACCGTGCCTTCGTGGCAGACGAGCCCGTCGCCCTCGACGACGACGCGAAAGAGCAGCGTGTCGTTGTCGCAGTCGGTTACGGCGGAGACGACGCGCAGGCGGTTACCGCTGGTTTCGCCTTTCATCCACAGCTTCTGGCGGGTGCGGCTCCAGAAGGTAACGAAGCCTGTTTCAATGGTTTTGGCGTAGCTGATGGGGTTGAGAAAGCCCAGCATCAGCACTTCGCCGGTGCGCGCATCCTGCACAATGCCGGGCGCGAGGCCGTCCATCTTGTCGAAATCGATTGTGGGATTCATATCGCTCATCGTTTTCCTTGGTGCTGGTTGAGGTTCTTGTGGGGACGCGAAAAAGCCCGCTGGCTGAGTCGCCGGCGGGCTTCGGGTGTTTCTTGAGATCTCTCT
>JBAVYF010000644.1:0-8726 GCA_049698655.1 Occallatibacter sp.
GCTTCGAGGGGGTACATTTTTATGCTAGGGTCTATCTGGGTACGGCGCTGCCTTCTCCTAAGCTTGTCCACGCTTCTTTGCGCAAATCTTGCTCAGCCGCAAGCGCCTCAAACTCAACGCCCTTTCCAGGTCAATGACCTTTTTGCACTAGAAGACGTGGGCCACGGATACGGTGGTCCTTTTTCTTTCTCAGCGGATGGGCAGAGGCTTGCCTTCACTCGGGTGCGGTCAAAAAAAACATGGGTTAACCACAAATGGGAGTTCCTCTGGGGTAACGAGGGAGGTGACATTTGGGTTCAGTTGGGCGTCAAGGACCAGCCATTCAATATCACGAATGGCACTAAGGATGGCTCCGGGTGGTGGTCGCCGCAGTGGTCCCCGGATGGACGCAAGCTCGCAATGCTCTCGACGCGGGGTGGGAATGTGCGGGTTTGGGTCTGGGATGTAAACACACAGCAATTGCGACAACTCAGTATCCGCGGCATTGACCTGGGGGGTGACCTACTAGAGCGTCCATACCTATGGGTTGACTCGGAACATCTCCTTTACCCTGTTGTTCCCATTGATGAACAGCCTCTGGTAATGAAGGTTGAATTACAGACGCCGACGATCGCCACCGCCGCATGGCCCAAAGTGCCGAAAGGCGAGGAAGTCACGGCGAGCGTACTCGATAGTGGGGTTCCAGTCGACCTGAGCAAGCGGCCACAAAGTGATCTATTACTCGTTGATGCGTCCACCGGGGGCGAAAAAGTAATCGAGCACGGAAGCACGCTGGGATGGCAGCTATCAACGAATGGGAAGACCGTCGCGTTCACCCGTCAGATTTCGGCATTTCTGCCCGAGGCCGATATGCCGTTGTCTTTTGATTACTCTGGACTCTCGACGATTGAATTGGTGACCCTGCAAGGTACGCCGGTCGCCGTTCAAGGCGAACTCAGTCGGGATGTTCTGACTGGATCCCTTCGATGGTCGCCGGACGGGAACGAACTGGCATTTTTCGGTTACACCGCTGGGCGCGAGGAGTCGCCGCTTCTCTACCGGTTGAATGTGTCCAACCATACTGTTGTCTGGCGATCTCTCAAGGGTCTGGATGTCGTCCCGATTGTGCGGGAGAAAGCGCAACTCGAATGGACGGCGAACGGCGATCTCATTCTTCGTGCAGCGAAGCGCATCGGAGACGTCAAACCCGACGTATCGACTCGCCGGGACTGGTGGCTCGTGGCGAAGGACGGTACGCAAAGGTGTCTGACGGAAGGGATTAAGACGGTACCCCAAGAACTCTGGCCACAGGATGGAAGACAGGCTTTCGTTGGCCTGGCAGATGGCAAGATTTGGCGAATACTGCCTGCAAGCGGCAAGGTGGAGGATCTGACTGCACGGTTCGTTCCTAAAATCGCGAACATTTCCTGGCCTTCAGGAGCGAACAATGAAGGCATAAGCGAGTACCGCCATCAAGGTCAGACGTATTCACAGATTATCTTTTCCGCGCAGGAAGTGGAGGCCTTTTCGCCCTATCTTCTAGAACTTGGCTCGGACAGAATCACACCGATTGAAAAACCTGTACCCAGCGCTAGACTCGTCGCTTACGAGTCCTCGGTCAACACCGGAATCTTCTATGCGAGTGACCGGAACGGTTTGCAGGTGTGGCGTCGCGATCTCCGCAATTCGAAGTCAACCGAATTAATGGAGGCGAACGGCTTCTTGCGCGATATCGCCGAGGGAACGTTCAAGTCGATTGAGTACACCAGTCTAAATGGGCAGAAGCTGAAGGCGTGGCTGCTTCTGCCGGTGAACTATCAGTCAGGTAAACGCTACCCCCTCGTTACGTGGGTCTATGCCGGCTGGATGGCCGGAGAGAGACCACCCAGCATTACTATCGCAAACAGTACATGTCTCAATGAGCAGATCCTCGCGGCACACGGCTATGCCGTGCTCTTGCCCAGCATGCCGCTAACCCCGGAAGGAACCGCGGACGATCCTATGCTGCGCCTTCCGGAGGGCGTGCTTCCAGCCGTGGACAAAGTGATCGAGATGGGCATTGCGGACCCTAATCGACTTTTCTTGATTGGACAGAGTTTTGGTGGATACTCCACCTATGGTCTGGTCACGCAGACAGATCGGTTTAAAGCGGCTGTTTCTCTAGCTGGGATGTCGGACCTGATCAGCCTGTACGGTCAATTTGATGCGCGAATGCGTTACACGGACTATCCGCAGGAGAACCTTTTCATGGCAGCGTTAATGGAGTCGGCGCAGGTGCGGATGGGTAATCCTCCGTGGAAGGATTTGGGCCGTTACATCCGCAATAGCCCGATCACTTACGTCTATCGCGTGCAGACACCCTTAATGATTATTCAGGGCGATATGGACTACGTAGCTATGCAGCAAGGCGAGGAGTTTTTCACGTCGCTTTACCGGCAGGGTAAGCGGGCGAAATTCGTGCGCTACTGGGGTGAAGGTCACGTGCTGGAGAGCCCGGCTAATATTCGAGATATGTGGAGTCAAATCTTCAATTGGTTTGATGAATTTTCGCCGAAAGGTGACTCCAGCACCACTCACTGAGAAGCATGTTCCACAAGGATATGAACGACAACGGGCTTCGCGGGCAGGCCGCGTACCGCGCTGATTTAGCAGCATAGGAGAGCTTTGCATGAAGGCACTGGTAAAGAGCTGCGCGGAACGCGGCCTGTGGCTCGAAGAGATTGCCTAGCCGGCTCGTCACCGCTCCCCTTGCTGCATGACGAGGGTGCCCTGCCATTCCAAAAATCAACTTCGGTCGTATCCCTTTAAGCCGAATCAGGAGCTGAGATTTCCGAGGAATTGCGTGAAAAATGGCGCAAGATCAAGATAAGGAAGGGGAAAGCCGTCCGGAGGAGCCGATTCTGAAAATTTCTTCCGGAAAATTGGGAGGCTCAACCGACATAGGACTAGCTGAGCTATGGCCGATGCCAACATCTGCGTTTCATCCGCCCAAGCCGACCAGGAGGCCGCAATGCCTGCGAGCCTGACGACGGCCGAGCGGGTTGCTGCGCTCTACGAGGCCCATCGGGAGAGGATTTACCGCTTTTTGATGGGGCAGGGGCTTGAACCGGCCAATGCCCAGGACTTGGCGCAGGATGTTTTTATCAAGTTGTTCCTTGCGATGACGAAAGGCGCCGAAATCGTATCAGAACAGGCGTGGCTGTATGGAGTAGCGTCGAATCTTGCTGTGGACTACTGGCGGCGCGAGGGTCGTCCCATGTGGGTCGAACTCGATTCTTTTCCGGCGATAGCCGATAGCCTGCTGTCCAAGGAGCCGACACCCGACGTTGCCGCGGCGCGGAAGGAACGCCTGCAGCAAATCGCCATAACGATGGCCCGTTTACCGAAGGAGCAAAGGTTGGGCATCCATTTGAGAATGCAGGGATTACGTTACCGCGACATCGCCAAAGTCCTTGGCGTGAGCGTGTCTACGACCGCCGAGTGGCTTTCCCACGCGGTCGAGCGCCTACGGAGTGCCGCCAATGAATAACCATTTAACTTCCCGACAAATGCTTGCCTATCTTGACGGAGAACTATCCCGGTCCGAGACGCACCATGCCGAAGATCATCTGCATTCCTGTTGGACCTGCCGTAGCAAGGTCGAGCGCCTGACAGCGGACATCGCCACGATTCTCGATGCACAAAACGAGAGCTTTTCCACGGCGCTTCCACCTCCGCCCCGCCCCTGGCCCTCTTTCAATGCGCTTCTGGCCCGTAATGCTTCCCCTCCCCCTACTCCACTTTGGGCGCGAACCTTCGCACACGTGAATTCGCTTCTCAGCCCGGCGCGAGTTCTGGTATCGTCCGCGGCCATCGTCGTCCTGGTGATCCTCGCCTATTCTGCTTTCCGATCGAGGGCGGTTTCTGCAAAAGAAGTGCTGCGCCAGGTACAAATCGCGGATACAAACCGAACCGCCATCACCAAAGACCAGGTGATTCGGGAACGGGTCCGTATCCGCAAAACCATGCGTGGCGAGAATCACTCACAATCGATGCAGGTTGATACTTGGAAGTCTTTAACAGCCGCGTATTGGAATGCCCCAGACCACAATTCTGTTGCCGCCGATCTGGAAGCACAGTACAGGGCCCACAACATTCCCATCGGCTTGCCTCTTTCCGCCGCATCAGCCGACTCGTGGGGCAAAGTGGCAGGCGGGAGCCCCACCGTTTCCCAGCAAGGTTCGGACGTTGATTTGAGCTTCGCTGGGTCGGGCGACGGCTCCACAGGGGCGGTAGAGCGCGTCAATCTTCTGATTCAGCCGGAAACCTGGCAAGTGAAGCAGATGACGCTTGAATTCCCTAATGCTTCCTTTGAAGTGACGGAAGATGATTTTTCGATTGTGCCGGTGAGCGCCGTGCCCCCGGAGTTGCTGGCGCACCTTGAACCCGAAGCAGTGCCGCAAATGTTGGTGCATCCTGTTACGCATCCGATTCCCGGAGCGACGGCCAGCCTCATTCACTTGCCGGCAGTGAATCTGGATAACGCCGAGCTGGAGGTGTTTGCGACGTTGCACCGCCTGAACGCCGACCTTGGCGAGCCAGTGACGGTCACTCGTTCCAGCCATTCCGTGCAGGTTGGTCTGTGGCAATTGCCTCCGGACAGGCAGAATGAACTTCGCGCTGCGCTCGAACCCGTGCCAGGCGTACAGGTGGAACTCACGGCTCCCGTAGAGAGCGTTGTGGCCTCAAAACCAGCCATCGCGCTGCCAGTAACGGCGGCCAGTGGCCCATTGTATATCCCTGCGGAGTCTGGCGGCGACGACCAACGCCTTCTCAAGCTGTTCGGAAGTGTAGAGAAGGAACAAGAGTTTACAGATCAGGCTCTTGCCACCAGTACGGCCATCCTCTCTCATCTCTATGCGCTGCGGAATCTGCAAGGGCAATTCCCGCCAGAGAAAGAGCAATCTCTGCCACCAGAGGAGCGCGCGCAACTCACTGCGCTTGTGCAGGATCATTCTGCGGCTGTCGCGACCAGCCTCGACGCCTTGAAAGCGCAACTCGCGCCGCTCTGCGTGGCTTTTCACATCTCGGCAAGAGAATCGACGGCCCAACCGGCTGCAATCAATTGGCAATTCGGTGCGCTGGAAGCACTGGAAACTGCCCGCAACGGAGATCACCTGTTGCGTTCCATGCTGACAACCAGCCAAACTCCCACCACGCCCGACATAGCCCTCCCCCAAATCGAACAGGAACTGTCGCACTTGAGTGCGGAGCTCAACAACTTCAATGGGATAGTGCATTGACAAAACTTTTACCGGAAAAAGGAGAAGCCCAACCGACATAGAGACACGGGGAGTCAAAATCCACCGAACCGCAAAGGACACCATGAAGCGCATCAGCCTTTTCCTGCTGTTTCTCTGTCTCTATCCACTTGCCATGTACGCGCAAACCGCCGAAGTTGGAGGCGCGGTCCAGGACCCTACCGGTGCCGTCATTCAGAAGGCTTCTGTGGAGTTCCGCAACCAGGACACCGGCGTTCGTCGGCAGACCACTACGAATAGCGATGGATACTATCACATCACGGGAATCGATCCAGGCAAATATGACGCTACCATACAAGCCGCGGGATTCAAGACGCTGACCCGCGAGAACATTGTCTTCCAGGTTGGCGACAAAGCTCAAATCGACTTCAAAATGGAAGTCGGCCAGGAAGCACAGAGTATCACCGTCGATGGCAGCGGTCAGCAAATCAACACAACGGACGCGTCTGTGAGTACCGTCATTGACAGCCAATTCGTCGAGAATACACCGCTCAACGGGCGTAGTTTTCAGAGCCTTATCTTATTGGATCCTGGAACTGTCACTACCTCACCGCAGCGTCCCTCTGGCATGAATACTGGTGAATTTAGCGTGAACGGACAGAGAACCGAATCGAATTACTACACCGTGGATGGAGTCAGTGCGATGGGAGGAATTTCACCGGCTGCGACCGCAGCGGGAACAAGCGGTTCGCTATCATCTTCTACGGCATTGGGAACCACACAAGCACTTGTCTCGGTTGACGCGCTACAGGAGTTTCGCGTTGAGGGATCTACCTACTCCGCAGAGTACGGACGTACTCCGGGCGGTCAATTCTCTATGGTGACACGATCAGGATCAAATAATCCACACGGTACAGCATACAACTATTTTCGCAATGAAGCGCTCGATGCCAATAACTGGTTCAATGACGACACTACCCCAATCACGAGAAAGCCACCAGAACGGCAGAATGATTTTGGGGGAACTCTCGGTGGTCCAATTCGTGTTCCGCATCTCTATAACGGCAAAGATC
The DNA here is from genome assembly GCA_049698655.1 of Occallatibacter sp. GTDB lineage: Bacteria > Acidobacteriota > Terriglobia > Terriglobales > Acidobacteriaceae > Telmatobacter. The sequence goes on from JBAVYF010000644.1 coordinate 6,293, forward strand.
GTAGTTTCTTTTTCTTCTCTTACGAGGGGCTCTTTCTAGCGCAGCCAGCAGCAGCTACGATCAATGCTGTACCAGACAGCGCATTACGTCAGTCGGTCACTGGCCCGATACAGCAGGTTCTCAATGCGTTTCCCCTGCCAACGGCGACCGCACCGGATCTTGGTGGCGGACTAGCAGAATTTATCGCCAGTTGGTCAAACCCAAGTCATGTCGATGCAACCAGTGTTCGCTTAGACCAAAATCTCGGGCAGCGAGTACACATGTTTTTTCGGTTTAGCGACACCCCGTCCAGCAGCGATACGCGAGGAACGCCCTTAAGCGACACTAGCCCATCAACCATAACCTCGTCGGCTTATTTGGCGCATACCTATACCGTCGGCACGACGGCGCATATTACTCGCAGTGTTGATGATGACTTCAGGTTGAACTACAGCTCCAATAACGTTCAAAACAACTCGGTGAATGACAGTTTCGGTGGTGCGATTCCTCTGAATCTCAACCAGTTAACTGGGCTTCCAAATGGCGCGTCAACGGAAGTAGATCTGTACTTTGGTCCCTATAACACAGGAGTGTTCACGGCAGTGTCACAGGCAACACAACGACAATGGAATCTAGTGAATGCTTTAAGCATAGAACATGGCCGACATGCGATGAAAATCGGCGTTGATTGGCGCAGGCTGGCACCGATCCTCCTGCAATCAAATCCTTTGGTGGATTACGAATTCGATAGTGAGGCTTCCGTACAAGCCAACAGCATGGACTATGGATATGGCGTCACCTATATTCCCAATTATCCGGTCTATACAAACTTCTCAGCTTTTGCTCAGGACGCATGGAGAGCGGTGCCGCGTCTCAGCGTATCGATGGGGATTCGGTGGGACGTAAATCCAGCGCCCGGGGTCTCACAAGGTTTAATGCCATATACAATTTCCGGCCTCAACGACTACTCTACCATGAAGCTAGCCCCTCAGGGAACCCCGCTCTGGGACACAAGCTGGTTCAACTTGGCCCCTCGGCTTGGTATAGCATATGTACTCAATTCCAACGCTGAGAGGGAAACAGTGATCCGCGGTGGTGGAGGCGTTTTCTTTGATACGGGGCAGCAAACTGGATCTTACGGGTTTAACGGCCCAGGATTCTCCGCAATGAATCTCTTCGGCACCGGCTACGGAATTCCTGCGACCTTTCCTGTTCCCGTAGCAACGGCTAGTCCAATAATCACTCAACCTCCAACTCCCCCTTATGGAGTTGTATTTGCTAATCCTCCACATTTCCAGTTGCCTTACACCCTTCAATGGAATACGAGCCTGGAACAGACTCTCGGTAAATCGCAATCCTTCACGATATCTTATGTTGGTTCAAATGGTAGAAAACTTCTTGAGCTGGCGAGCGTGAGAGTCTCAGGATACAATCCGCAATTTAGCACTTTGTATCTATTCACGAATGGCCTGACCTCGAATTACAATGCTTTGCAGGTCAAGTATCAAAGGCAAGTTGCACACGGCCTCCAAGCTCTCGCATCCTACACATGGTCTCACTCACTCGACTATGGCTCTTACAATGCAGTTTATCCATACCAGTACGGCAACTCAGATTTTGACGTTCGCAACAACGCTACAGCTGCGATCTCTTATAAGCTTCCGCATTCCCGATCATCATCATCCTGGTTGCGTGCGATCAGCTCCAATTGGGGAGCGGATGGGAGGTTTACTGCCCGCACTGGTTTCCCAGTATTCCTTAATGGAAATTCTTATGTGGATCCTACTACGCGGCAGACATACTACGGTGGTCTAAATCTCATCCCCAATGTTCCGCTGTTTCTGTATGATTCGATATATCCGGGCGGAAAGCGCATCAATCCGGCGGCCTTTGCACTACCTCCCACAGGGCAACCCGGTGATGCACCACGCAACTTTATTAGGGGCTTTGGTGCTGTTCAGGCGGACGTTGCGGCACGAAGGTTCTTCCAAATTCATAACTCGTTGCGAGCGCAATTCCGGGTAGAGGCATTCAACGTCTTTAATCACCCTAACTTTGGCACAATCAACACGAACTACGGAAATATCCAGTTTGGGGAAGCGACGCAGATCCTCGCGCAGAGTCTTGGTACTCTAAGCTCTATCTACCAGCAGGGAGGACCTCGCTCTCTTCAGTTATCCCTCAAGCTAACGTTTTGATGCTTAACGTGTGGATATGAAAAGGAATTCAAGTATGCAGCTGAAGTATGTCCGTGCGATGCTCTTGATGTTTTACCTGCTTTTGTCCGTGTCTACGGCGGGATGGGGTCAGTCCAACGCGGTTTCTCCAGCTGATTGCGTCAATGTCCGCTATATAGCCGGCGTGTGGATGGGAGATCAAGGGAAACAAATTGCGTATCTGGTGAAGACTCCAGATATCACCAAAAACGAAAACCTCTACCAGCTCTATATTCGAG
>JBAVYF010000645.1:0-19014 GCA_049698655.1 Occallatibacter sp.
CTATTGGGGTAATTTGAGCGGTCAATAGTCGGGAGATTCCTGTCTCGAAATGGCCGAGGACTCTGCCCCCTCCGGATCCGCCGCAAGAGCGGGCCGGAGCTGAAGCTTGGAGCAGTTTTTCCCAAGGTCTGCCGCGAGCAGGGGTCTCGATGGCAGGAGCAGAGCGCAGTTGGACCAAGACGCTGGCGGTAGCCGTGCTTTTGATAGGCGCGGGAGCGGCGGGTCTTGCCCAATCGGCCCAAACTCAATCGACTGAAGGTGGCGCGGAGCAAGACATATTGGCCGGCTCGTTGAGCGGCAAAGTGACCGACCTGTATTCTAAGCCGCTGGAGGGCGTTGCTGTTGTCTTGCGCAACCAGGCCACGGGCGCCGAGGCGCGCACAACCACCACAAAAAACGGGGCTTACCGGTTCAGCGGTCTGGAGCCGGGGGAGTACACGCTGGAAGCCGAGAGCCCGCAACTGGGGCGTGGCCAGGTGGGAGGCATTGTGGTCGACGCCGGCCACGAGGCGCGGGTGCAGGCGGCGCTGGAGATGGAGCCGTTTCCACCTAGCCCCGTGCCGCCGGCATTGCCGGGCGGGAACCGGCCAGACTTGAACAGAGCAGAGTTTAACCGGCCCGATCTTGAGCCGGTGGCTCTACCCGATGACGAGCCTGCATTGGCAGTCGAGCCGTTGCGTTTGCTGCCGCTAAACGGGCGGCGGGTGAGTGCGGAGATTCCTCAGACCACGGCTTTCGAGTTGAACGCCACGCTGGACGCCGAGCCGTTGCGTACGTTGGCCCTGGCGGGACAAAGCTGGGAGGGTTCCGAAGAACCGGCGCCTGCGGTTCCAGCTACTGCGCAGGCTTCGCCCAGGCCGGTGCTGACAGCCTCTCAGGAGAGCAGCCCGGCAGCTCCGGCGTCGACGACCACAATGAGCGCGGCCGAATTGCAGGCTCTGCCGGTGAGCGGGCGGCGCTGGCAGGATTTTGTGCTGGACAATACGCCTACATCCACGACCCCGGCGGGAGGCCAGGGTTGGATTTCGCTGCGGGGCGCGGGGCAGTCGGCCGAGATCGCGGTGGATGGAGTTGGCCGGAGGCTGGCCTTTGGCCCGACAAACGAGTCGGGGCAAGGCTCGACTGGGCGGGGAGCATTGGGGCAAGGCGGGGCCGGACCGGCAGGAATGGCGCAGGTTTGGACTGGAGGCCATGGACTTGCCGTGAGCGAGGCGGCGATCCGTATGGTGCAGACAGTGGCCGGAAACGTGGAGGCAGCGGCAGACAGGGCGGCGGGCGGGCGCATGAATGTGGAGACCCAGAGTGGCGCCAATGAACTGCATGGGCAGGGATTTCTCTTCGATCGCGATAACGTATGGGGTGCGCGGAATCCCTTTACGCAGTGGGTGAAAGAGACCGCGCCGGCCACGCTAACCACCACCCCGGTTTTCACGCCGGAGTCGTATACGCCGCCGGACCGCGAAACGGTCTGGGGCATCGGGGTAGGCAGCCGCATCCTCCGCAACAAGCTGTTCTGGTTTGCGGCTCTAGACAGCTCTAACCGCAACGATCCCGGATTGCCAATGGTGAGGATTCCGTCCGTATTTTTTGCCCAACCCAGCGACGACCAGATGCAGGTGTTGAGTTCGCGGCTGGGATTGCCCAGCGCAAATCCCGTGGTCGAGGGGCTCGGAGCCTACTCGCCGATGCTGGAATCCCTCGCCGGACTGCTCGGACCGGCTCCACGCACGGCGACGCAGTGGACCGGCTTTGGGCGGCTCGATTGGCAGGCGACCGAGCGCCAGCGCTTCACCTTGGAGGGGATCGGCGCCAAATGGAACTCGCCCGGCGGAGGACTAACCAGGGTTTCAGAAACCTATGGCAACCACAGCTTTGGGTCAACCAAGGCCAGCGAAGAGTGGCTACTGGGCCGCTGGGAGGCATTTTTGACCCCCAATTTGCTCTCCACAACCCAGGCTTCGACCGGACACGCTCTGCAGCAAGCGTTGCCAGAGACTCCTTCAGCCTTTGAGCGGACCTTCCTCGCCGGGAATGCGTGGGGCCAGTTGCCGCAGATCGTCGTGGACAATCGCTACGGCTTCACCATCGGCAACCCGTCGCGCTTCGGCCAGGGCAGCTATCCGGACGAGCGCCTCTACCATGGGCAAGAGTCGGTGGATTGGATTCGCGGCAAGCTGCTGGTGAAGGCCGGCTTCGAGGTGAGCCACAACAGCGACGCGACCAGCCTGCTGCGCAACCAGACCGGAACCTATACCTACTCCAACGTGGAAAACTTCGTCTCCGATGCGCTGGTCTTTGCTAAGTACGGACTGACTAACGCGCTCAACCCCTTCGATCAGCACAACTGCGACGAGACGGGCAAGGTGTGGCGCGACTCGGGAGGCGGGCTGCGCGGGTTGGGTTACCTGCCCTGCTACTCCTACTACTCGCAGACCATCGGTCCCAGCGATTGGCGTTTGAGCACCGACGACTGGGCGGGGTTCGCAACCGCGCAGTGGCAACCGAACAAGCGGGCGGTTATATCCGCCGGTTTGCGCTGGGAGCGAGAGCAGTTGCCGCCGCCGATTACCGCGCTGAACAATCCCGATCTCCCGCAGACAGAGAAGCTGCCCAACCTGGGCAATCAATGGGGTCCGCGCGTGAGCCTGGCCATAGGAATAGGCGAAAAACATTGGCCGGTGCTCCGGCTGGGCTACGGGATGTACTTTGGGCGCACGGAGAACCTGACGCTGGAGACGGCGCTTACCCAGACCGGCTCCTTGAATGGAGACCTGAACTTCTTCATGCGGCCCACCGATAATCTGAACGCCGGCGGCGCTCCGCCGTTTCCTTACGTGCTCACCGGGACCCCGGGCAGCGTGGTCAAGCCGGGTGCGGTGGAGTTTGCGTCCAACTTCCGCAACCCGGAGATTCACCAGGGTGTGGTGGCTGTGGAAGAGACGCTGCCTAGCCACATGGAGGTGACCGCCAGCGCGATGGTGAGCCTGGGCCGGATGCTGCCCATCTCCATCGACACCAATCTCAACCTTCCGACGTCGCTACAGACCATCACCTACCAGGTGTGTGATCAGGCTCCCACAGGTCCCAACAATACCTCGTGTGGCTTCCTTGGCCTGGGGCCCATCAAGACCCCACAGATCACGGTTCCCTTCTACGCTTCCTGGCCGACAAGTGGAGGCGTTGTTGGGCGGCTCAACCCGGACTACCAGCAGATTACCCAGATCATGAGCCGGGCCAACTCGACATACGAGGCGGCGATGCTCAAGGTTGAACGCTATGGCCGCCGCGGGCTGAGCCTGCACGCGCATTACATCTACTCGCACGCGATGGACTGGAATCCGAACGAGAGCGCGCAGGCCGCCGGCAACGACGTGCTCGATCCGGCCAACTTCAGCCAGGAGTATGGGACCAGCAATTTGGACATGCGCCACTCGGCCGGCGGCATGGTGATCTATGAGGCGCCCTGGAAGCTGCGCGGCACAGTGGGAAAGTTTGCCAACGGCTGGATGTTGTCGGGCGTCGCGCAGTTCCGCAGCGGCTTACCTTACACCATGCGCACCTCGGGCTCGCTTCCCGAGGAGTTCACCACCGGCGGCGTGGCTATCGTGGGGCTAGGGCCGGGGATGAACGGGTCGGGCGGCGACAACCGCGTCTTCGGCCTCGGCAGCGACAACCAGGTTTATAACATCGGCCGCAACACGTACCGTTATCCGGCCACATGGAAGGCCGACCTGCGGCTGGGCAGGCGCTTCGACCTCGGGCACATGCGCCAGTTGGAGTTGCTGGCTGAGAGCTTCAACCTATTCAACCACCAGAACGTGACCGAGTTGGAGACGACAGGCTACACCATCGGGTCCGGCAACCCGCCAGGCACGCTCGGCACGCCGGGCACACTGCCTACGCTGAACTTCCTCACCGGCCTCAAAGTCAACTCCACCACCGGCCTCCCTATCCCAGCCTTCGGCCAGCCGTTGAACGTCAACGCGACCAACTTCTACCGCGAACGGCAGATCCAGTTTGGGCTGAGACTGAGGTTCTAGTTGCTCGGTGGGGGTGCAGGCGCGGGCGCTGGGGCCGGTGCAGGTGCGGGCGTGGCCTCAGCGGGCGCAGGGGCGGGTGCGGGTGCGGTGGCCGGTGTCTTCTTGTACAGGTTGCGGATGTAGTAGATGAGGTTCCACACCTCGTCGTCCTTGGCGCGGCCTGCCTCCTCGGCGGGCATCTTGCCCTTGCCATTGCGGATGACGATGAACAGCCCCTGGTCCGGCTTGTCGGCCAGCGTCTTGGGATCGCTCCAATCGTCGAGCGTCAGTTCCATGTCCTTGGCCAGATCGGTCTTGCCATTTCCGTTGTTCCCATGGCACATCGCGCAGTCCTGCCCATAAAGCTCTTTGGCGCGCGCCTGCGACTTGTCGGTAGGCTTGACCGGATTCTTTTGGCCGGCTGCGGGGGCCGGGGTGGCATCTTGCGGCATGGGCCCAGGGGCGGATGAGGCAGTAATCCCAAACAATACAACCGCAGAGACGAACAGCAACGGCTTCAGCATAACAGCCTCCTCAGTTGCGGATGCCGGTTCGCGGCGTCTTGCAACCGAATCTTTTCTCGCACGAATTATATGCCAAATGAGCGGGCATAAGCTCGGCAGATGGAACAGATCAGATTGCAGGGCAAGTCGTTCAAGGGAATTGGGCCAGATTCCATGCGGCAAAGCCTCGCGACTTTCAGTGCCCAGGCCGCCAGCCACAGGCCAGATCCGGAGTGGCGGTCTTGCCGTCGAGGCGGAAGCAGGCAGCGCCGTTGATGTCGGTGCTGAAGGTGCGGACCCTGGCTGCTTCCAGCTCTTCCAACACTTCTATGCGTGGATGGCCGTAGCGGTTGTGCAGGCCGCAGGAGATGACTGCCCATTGGGGAGCCACGCGGGCCAGAAACTCCGGTCGCGTGGAGGTGATGCTGCCGTGATGGCCCACCTTCAGCAGGGTGCTAGCCAGGCCCTGCTCGGAGAGCATCGTCTGGGCGACCATTGCATCTTCGACGGGCGCCTCGGCGTCGCCTTCCAACAAAACAGAAGTTGCGCCGTAGACCACGCGCAGCACCAGCGAGTCGTTGTTGGCGGGCTCCGCGCCGGGCTGATAGTCGCGGAAAGGCGCCAGGACGCTAACCGAAGTTGGACCGAAGGAGAAGGCGTCACCGGCGCGTAGTGAGCGCACCTGCACATGCAGGCCGGCGGCCTCGTCAAGCAGCGCATTGTAAGCGCCGAAGCGGGGGTTGTTGCCCACCCAAAGCTCGGCGGGATGGAAGTTGCGCAGCACGGCGGGCAGGCCACCCATGTGATCGGAGTGGGCGTGACTGAGGGCCACCGCGTCGAGGCGGCGAATGCCGCGCGACCACAGCACCTGAGAGACGACCTCCTCGCCGATGTCGAAATCCTGGGGAGCCTGACGCGGGCCGCCGCCAAAGCCGCCTCCATCCACCAGCAGGGTTTTGCCGTCGGGTGTAATCAACAACAATGAATCCCCCTGGCCTACGTCGATGGCTTCCATCAGCAATGCGTCGTGAGGGTGATCGATGGGGCGGGGCAGTACGGCGACGACGGCTGCCAGAAGCAGCGCGGCCAGAGAAGCGAGAGCGGCGCGGCGAGGCCAGCGGAGTCCAGTGGAAGCGGCAAGGCGGGCCAGCACGATGGCCGCCGCAAGCAGCGCGCAGAAGATGAGCGATTGACCGGGCAACGGCGCGGGAATCCGGAAGTCGCCCCAGGCCATCGAACCAAACAGATGTACCATCCAGATTCCGAAGTGAAGAAAGACAGCCACGATCATTGCTGGAACGACTGCGTAGGCCGGACCAATCAGAGTAAAGAGCAAAGTAACGAGCGCGGCAGGCATCAGGATGAGCAGCAGCGGCAGAATGAAGACATTCACTAGCAGAGCGAAGACGGTGATGCGATGGAAGTAGAGAGCCATGGGCAGGGCCATGGCCAGCTCCACCACGCAGGAGACGACCAGCAGTTCGAAGCTGCGAATCAGGAAGCGCACCGTCCAGGGAAACAGGCACCAGGCGATGCGGTTGGCGAATCGGCCGCTGACGGCTGCCTGCAACGCAGCGGCTATCATGCGGAGAATGACACGAAATTGAGCGAGGCGCGGGGGCAATTTGACGTCGAGGGCGATGAGGCGCAGGTCGCGCGATGCCGTCAGGTAAGGATGCACCGTGCTTTGCAGCAACGGAGCGGCGACGCCGCCGATGGCTACGACAGCGAGCAGCGTCATCTGGAAGCTGGAGTCAAAGAGGCTGCGCGGGCTGAAGGCCAGCAGGCAGAGGGCGGCGAAGCCGATGGTGTTCAGCACATTGCGCTCGCGGTAGAGGAGACGGCCGAGCAGGTAGAGGGTGACCATCCAGAGCGAGCGCTGGACAGGCGTTGCAAAGCCGGTGAAGAGCGCGTAGGCGAAGGAGGCCAGAATGGTGGCGAATGTAGCCGGGACGCGGGGAAGGCGCAGACGGCGCGCAACCCAGAAGAGGCAGCCGGCAACAATGGCCAGGTGAAAGCCGGAGACCACCAGCATGTGAAAGGAGCCGGTGCGCTCGAAACCCACGCGCAACGAGTGGGTCAGGAATGTGCGGTCGCCGGTGACCATGGCGGCCAGCATGATGGCGTCGTCGGGCGAAAGGCGCAACGGAGCGGGCAGGCGGCGCATGGCCGCGGGCAAAGCCAGCAGGCTGGCGCTTGTGGCGCGCCGCAAACCGCTGACGCGGCAGGCGAGGAAGAGGCCGGGGGACGAACCAAGCCGGTCTACGCGCTCGATGCTCGCCGTGGCCGTGGAGGTGATGCCCTGGTCGAGCAGGAAATCCTCGCGGCTCCAGACGCCGGGATCGTGATAGACCTCGGGCGGCAGCAGGCGAACCACGGCGCGAAGGCGCTCGCCGCACTGGAAGGGCTGCTGGGCGGATGGAGTTTGCGGCCAGTGAACCGTCAGGCGGACGCCGCCCTCCGTAGGCGCCTGTGCGTCGTCGGCGTCGGTGACCACTTCCAGGCTGGAGACGCGCAGGTCGATTCTCTGTGAGGGCCGCTGTTCTGCTCCAGGCTCGTCTAGGTTCTGCTCTGTCTCGCCACGCACCGGCCCGGCATCGACGACAGTGCCTTCGACAGTACGGAGCAGACCGTCGGAGAGAGCGGCCAGCGCGGGCGCGGGCGCCGGGTGCGGCTCCATCTCCGCGCACCATGCGCCCAGCAGCAGCCACAGCACGGCCAGTGGAAGCCAGGCGATGCGTTGCGCGCGAAATGCCGCCACGCCGCACAGCATAGCCACCAGCGCCAGCGCTACCAGCACCAGGCTGGGCCGCAGCCAGAGCCAGTGCGCCGCGGCAATCCCAACAGCAAAGAGCCAGGCCGCGTGAAAGAGCGGGACGGAACTCAAACCGGGGCCCGGTCCGGGGCCGAGGCTGGCAGGACCGGCGACGGCTTGCCCGAGGTTGGGGGAGTCGGATTGCATCGCGCCTGGAAACTGAAAAAGTTGTTCTGGTCCTACAGCGGTTCTCCAATTGCAATTGTCAGAAACCACGACTACTGAGTGGATTTTTCCTCAAGAAAAATCCACCTTGCACAAAGATAACTATGGCAAGTGAATTGGAGAACCGCTTTCAAGCCTATCAGGCGCGGCGCAAATGGACTACTGTTTCCAGGTGAAATGTCTGAGGAAAGAGGTCGGCGAGAGCGATGGACTGGATTTGGTAGCCGGAGCCGATGAGCGCGCGCAGGTCGCGGGCCAGCGTGGCAGGGTCGCAGGAGACGTAAGCGAAAGCCGGGGCGGCGATCTCGCCGAGCAGCGCGCAGGTTTCCGCGCCCAGGCCTGTTCGCGGCGGGTCTACGACGATTAAGTCGGGGCTTTCATCCGTTCGATTGCGGCGGAGGAAGGGCAACGTCTCTGCGCTGACGGCCGCGCCGGTTGTGCCCCAAAGATTGTGTTCGAGCGCCGCCGTGGCTGGCGGAGCCGACTCGACGGCGACGACGCGCTCGAAACTCCGGGTGAGGTTGCGCGCGAAGAGGCCGACGCCGGCAAAGAGGTCCCAGGCGAGCGCGCCTTGCTGGCCGGCGGTGACCCGCTCGACGAGCGCGTCTACCAGCCAGCGACTGACTTGAAAAAATGCGCCGTGGTCCACGCGATAGTCAAAGTCGGCAGCATGATAGGCGAGTGAGGTTGCTCCCCATTGCGCAACGGTGCTCTGTTGCTGGCCGGGACGGCCCTCGACGACCAGTTCTGCGCCGGTGAGAGCGGGAATCCGCTCGTGCAACGCCTGGGTCAACTCATCGAAGCGCTGCTTAGCCGAGCTTGCTGTGAAGATCGTGGCCAGCAGCGCGGTTTCATCAGAATTACAGAAAAGCGAAATCTCGGTGGGGCTCAATGCCCATGAAAGCTGGTGCAGGGTTTCCCCTGTGGCCAACGCTGCCTCAACTAGCAGTGGCGCGGCGATGGGGCACTCGCGGATGGGAACGACAGCATGAGAACGGCGGCCGCGATAGCCGATGGTTCCCGCTGCATCGAGTGCCACGCGGATGCGGTTGCGATAAGCCCAGGGTTTGCCGGAGAGTACGGCGATCTCCACGGGCACTACCACGCCGCCACGCTCCAGTGTTTCGCGCAGAATGGCCCGCTTGAAGGCCAGTTGGGTTGCATAGTCCGTGTGCTGGTAGTGGCAGCCGCCACAGACGCCGAAGTGCGGGCAAGCGGGAGCGATACGCTCCGGAGCGGCGCGGACGATCTCCTCGACTTCGGCGGTCGCGTAGCCGGGTTTGCTCTGCGTAATACGCACGCGCGCCTGCTCGCCGGGCAAGGCGAGCGGCACAAAAACTGCCTTGCCTTCGACTCGGGCCAGGAATGCGCCGCCGTAGATCGGCTTCTCGATTTCGACGAGCAGCGGCTCGGCGGACTGTTTTGCGGGCGGCGTCGCGGGCGGCTTCATTGCTGGCTCATATAAAAGAGGCTGAGGCGCGGCAGGTTGTAGTGCACCAGCAGTTGTTTTTGCACAAACTGGCGTTCCACCTGGCGCAGTTGCACGACTCCCATGCGGCTGCGATAGGGCGCCAGCTCGCGCGCCGCGTGCGCTTTCAAGCCGACGAGCAACTCCTCGGGAGCGGCCTCAGTCAGAGCCGCAAAAAGTTTCTCTTCGAGAACGGTGAGGGTGCGTTCAAGAGCTTCCAGATCGTGGGCTGCAGCATTTTCCGGAATGGCGGCGCGTGCGTCAGCGGCCAGTTCGCGCAGACGGGCGGCGGTTGCGGCGCAGGCTTCGGGAGCTACAGTAGCCGCATCCAACGCGGTTGCCGCAGCTTCAAGGTGAGCGGCCACACGCTCCTGCTCGAAGCCTGATTCGCGTGGGGTGACGTCTGCAGAGGAAGACGTTCCGGCGGAGGCCTCGCGCAGTTCCTCGGTCGCCACCATCACCGCCTGCGCGCACCAGGCCAGGCCGTTGATCCGCCGCATCCGGCCGCGCTTTTGCCGCGCCTCATACTTGTCAAAGGCCGCATCGATGCCGCGCAGCACGGCCTCCAGAGGAATGCCGGCCTCGCGCCAGGTCTCGATCAACGCCCAATCCAGCGTCGAGAGCAACAGCAGAGCCCCCCGCCGCTGCTGGAAGCGCTCTTCGATCTCCGTAAAGTAGTTGAAATAATTCAGCACGGCGGCGCCTCCGTGTCTCAGTGTGCGCGGCTGTGCGGCTTGGCTGTGCGGTTGCGCTCGAAGAGGATCAGCAAGCCATCGAGGGTGAGCATATCGTCGATCTCGTCGAGGAAGCGCGAATCTTCGGCGATCTGCCGCGCCAGGCCGCCGGTGGCGATGACGCGCGGTTTCTCGCCCAGTTCGGCCACAATGCGCTCCAGAATGCCGTCCACTAGGCCAATGTAACCGTAGTAAAGGCCGCTCTGCAGGTGGGTAACGGTGTTGGTGCCGATGACCTTGGCGGGGCGTTTGATGTCGATACGGCCCAGGCGCGCGGCGTGGGAAAAAAGCGCATCGGCGCTGATGCCGAGGCCCGGCGCGATGGCCCCGCCCAGGTACTCGCCCTTGGCCGAAACAACATCGAAAGTCGTCGCCGTGCCGAAGTCCACAATCACGCACGGTCCGCCGTAGCGCTCGAAGGCGGCGATGGCATTCACCAGCCGGTCCGCTCCGAGTTCGCTGGGATTGTCTACGAGCACCGGCATTCCTGTCTTGATGCCAGGCTCAACAAACAGCGGCTGCGTGTGGAAGTAGGCTTCGCAGACCTGGCGCAGCGTGCCCTCGACCGGCGGCACCACCGAGGAGATGATGATGTGCGAGACCTGGCTGGGGGCCATACCGTTCATCTCGAAGAGATTGACGAAGAACACGCCGTACTCGTCGGCTGTCTGAGAGCGGTGCGTGGTAACGCGCCAGTGCGCGGCCAACTCCGGCCGCTGGCCTTCGAGCCGGTAGAGGCCCAGCACCGTATTCGTATTGCCGACATCGATTGCAAGTAGCATTGTTTTACTATACTTCCCACAAAATCTGGGTGCCCCACCCTCGCCGCGTCTTTGTTTTTGCGGCTAGGGTGGGAAACCTTGAACCTCAACCGGCCGTCCGAATGCCGCCGGTCTGTACCGTGACCAATTCATCCGCGGTGCGCACCAGCAGAAATCCATTCTCGTCCAGTCCGGCTGTCACGCCGATGCAGGCCTGCGGACCGTGCACTTCAACCCGCCGCCCGCGAATCCAGGTTGAAGCCTGCTCGACGCGCGCGGGAATCGTGACGCCCGCAGCCGGATCGGCCAGCCCGCGCACCTCACGCTCCAGCGATTTTAGCAGGGAGAGGAGTAAATCCTGACGCGAAACTCTCCGCCCGGTCTCCAAATCGAGAGAGGTGGAGGAAGTGGACAAATCGGGAGCGAAGGCGCTCTGGTGGACGTTGATTCCTATGCCCACCACGGCAAAATCTACTGATCCGTCGGAAATCTTTGACTCAACCAGGATGCCGCCGGCCTTGCGCGGGCCAATTAGAAGATCGTTGGGCCAGCGCAGGTCAATGTTTTGCCCGACGGTGAGGCCGGCCGTGGCGCGAATGGCTTCGGCGGCGGCCAATCCCGCGGCCAGCGGAAGCAGCGGCAGGCGGAGGGCGGGAATCGGCGGGCGCAGCAATACGCTCATGTAGAGTCCAACGCCCGCAGCCGAGTGCCACGCATGATCGCCGCGTCCGCGGCCGGCCCGCTGCTCGTCGGCTAAAAAAACTGATCCATTCGGCGCACCGCTGCGAGCGGCCTGCAGCGCATCAGTGTTGGTGGAGTCAGTGGCCGGAGAAAAATGCAGCTTGTCCGCAAAAACAGTGCCGGCCAGCGACGCCTCCAGCCCGGCCAGGTCATACAGGTCGAGCTTGGCTCCGCGCACGTCCAGCGAGGCTCCGCGCACGGCTACTCTGTCTCCGCATGGATGCGCATGGCGATGTTGGCGGCCTTGGCGGAGTGGGTTAACGCGCCCACGCTGATAAAGTCCACGCCGGTTTCGGCGTAAGCGCGGATGCTGTCGAGAACGATTCCGCCGGAGGCCTCGGTGGGAATCCAGCGCTCGACCTGCTTGATGCGCTGCATCGACCGCTTCACCTCTTTGGGCGTCATGTTGTCGAATAAAATAGCTTCTGCCCCGTATTCGAGAGCTTCTTCCAGTTCCTGCGCCGAGCGTACCTCGACCTGCACGCGCTGGCCCTTCTTGCGCCGCTCCAGAGCCTGCGTGAGCACCGCGGGCAGCCCGCCGCCCAGCGAGATGTGGTTGTTCTTGATGAGTATCCCGCTGGCCAGATCTAGCCGGTGATTCGTTCCCCCGCCGCAGAGCACGGCATATTTCTCCAGAGCCCGCAGCCCAGGCACCGTCTTGCGCGTATCGAGCACGTGAGCGTGAGTGCCGTGAATGGTATCGACGAATTTGCGCGTCAGCGTGGCGATGCCGCTCAGATGCTGCATGAGGTTGAGGATCACGCGCTCGCAACTGAGCAGCGCGCGGGCGTTGTGGCGGATGACGGCCAGCACCTGACCCTCATGGACGCGCACTCCGTCGAAGATCTCCGGATGGCTGATGACCTGGAAACGGGTCTGCGCCGGGGCACGCTTGTCGAGCCGGGCAAAGATTTCCAGAAACTGCGGCACCGCGCCCAAACCGCAAACCACCATCTCCTGGCGGGCAATGATGGAGCCGGTAGCGCGCAAGCCGGGGTCGATGGTGAGGTTGGTGGTGGTGTCTGCGGCAGCCTCGTCTTCCAACAAGGCCCGCTCCAGCAATGCGTCGATGCTGCTGCTCTTCCAGTCCATGGTTCCTTCGCGCACTCAGGATTGCATCTGAGACTTCCGGATCAGAAGGAAGTCATAAATGATCTTCTTGACGCTGTCTTCCACCTGACCGGAGATTGCGTGAAAAAGCATTCCGTCGTTGCGGTAAATCTCCAGCGCGTACTTAGAATGGCCGCTGGATGAACCTCCAACGAGGCTTTGCCACATACCCGGCTTGCCTTGCTTGTCAATCAGATGGATATCTCCAAGGTCTTTATACCAGAGCAGGGAGACAATGTTACGGGCATCACGCACCATGATTCCGCGGGTAGCCAGGAGCAAGAAATGAGAGTAACTGGCGGGGTACGATCGTGCGCCGCCGAGGTCAACGATCGCAAGAGCCGTGTCGATCTTTCCCAGGTGGCGAGCGATAATCTCTTCGACTTCCATGGTGAATTGCCGCGCAACCAGGCAGCCAGGAGCATCGCCAAACGTGAGGGACGGTGCTCCCTCTCGTTGTGGTTGAACGACGGTGCTTTCCACCGACGCTTCCCTCGGTTGAACGGCGACGCTTTCCACCGGCAATTCCTCCGGGGCCGCGTTGTGTTCCTTCAAACCCTTATAGGCAATCTGAAGCTGCTTGGAATGTTCTTCCGCATCAGCCCTCAAGCTGGCGTAATTCTCATATTGATCGGGATGCCATAGCTTGACGGCTTCGCGATAGGCCTCTTCAATCTCGGATTCCGAGGGCACTCCGTAGGCGATACCCAGCGTTCGATAGTGCTGCCGGCATTGAGCGCATTCGCAAGACATAGCTATTTTCCCTCGTCCAGATTTTCCAGTGCCGCGCGGGCTTTCTCCAATAGTAACCGCGTTTCCGCTTCCTGTTTCTTCAACCCCTCAACCACGTTTGCGGGGGCCTTGGCCAGAAAGCTTTCGTTGCCCAACTGGCGCTCGGCGGCTGCAATGCCTTTTTCGTACTTCGCAATGTCCTTTGTCAAACGATCGCGCTCGGCGGGGATGTCGATCTTCTTCTCGTAGACGAGCCCTGTTTCGAAGTTTGGATCAGGGACGCACATGAGCAATCCAGCGGAAAATCTGTTAACCAGTTGTATCTTTCCAACTTTTGCCAGTCGCTGAACAATCTGTTGATTGTCCCGAATAGTCGTTTTGAATCCGCCAAGTGCGTATAACTCTACATCGACAATGGCTTTTTCTTCAACGCCAAACTCTTTACGTGCTGTTCGTATGTTTGAAATAAGCTTTTGTAAAAAGCCCATGTCAATGAGTGCGTTTGTTGCGTCTTTTACATTGACATCATTCGATTGCGGGTACTGCGTCAGCGCAATCGACTTCACCGGCGGATTCTCGTCATAAACTGCGTGCCATAACTCTTCGGTGAGAAAAGGCATGAAGGGCGAGAGCAGGCGCAAAGAAGCTTCAAAGACCGAAACCAGCGTGGTGAGCGCGGCTTTGGTCTGCGTTTTGTCGGCCGTTTCCGAGAAGTCGAGCCGCAGCTTGACGATTTCGAGATACCAGTCGCAGAAGCTGCCCCAGAAGAATTGGTAGATGGTATTAGCCGCGTCATCGTAGCGATAATTTTCCAGCGAGCGATTCACCTTACTCGCGGCGGAATGGAACTCGGCAACAATCCAGCGATCTTCCAGTGGGGCATCATTTCCGACCATCGGCAACAATGGCAGTGCGGCGGGATCAACCGTAATGCCGATTTCCGCGGCGCGGTCCACGTTCATGAAGAGGAAGCGCGCGGCGTTCCAGATCTTGTTGGCAAAGGCGCAGTAGCCCTCGGTGCGGGCGATGTTGAAGGCGATGTCAGTGCCGGGCGAGGCCATCGAGGCCAGCGTGAAGCGGACCGCGTCAGTTCCATATTGCTTGACGATCTCGATGGGGTCGAGGACGTTGCCCTTGGTCTTGGACATCTTCTCGCGATTGGCGTCGCGGACCAGGGCGTGGATGTAGACCTCTCTGAACGGAACCGAATCTGCGAGTGTGCGCCTGGAGCCGTCAGCGTGCGGCACATCCTCGGCAAACCAGCAGCCGAGCATGATCATGCGGGCGACCCAGAAGAAGAGAATATCGAAGCCGGTGACCAGCAGGCTGGTTGGATAAAAAGCGTCGAAATCCGCACGATTTTCTGCCGTGATGTTTGGCCAGCCGAAGACGGAGACCGGCAGCAGGCCCGACGAGAACCAGGTGTCGAGAACGTCGGTTTCCTGCGTAATCTTTGCCGAGCCGCAGTGGGCGCAGGCTGTGGGATCGACGCGGGCGACTGTGATCTTGCGGCACTCCGCGCAGTGCCATGCGGGGATGCGATGGCTCCACCAGAGCTGGCGCGAGATGCACCAGTCGTGAATGTTTTCCATCCACTCGAAGTAGGTCTTCTCGTACATCTCCGGCGTGAAGCGGATGTGCTTTTGCCGGACGGCCTCTTTGGCCTTATCGGCCAGCGGCTGAATCTTGATAAACCACTGTGTCGAGAGGCGCGGCTCGACGACCGTCTTGCAGCGGTCGCAGTGGCCGACGTTGTTGACGTGGTCCTTGATTCCGGCCAGGAGGCCTTGCTCTTCGAGGTCGGCGACGATGCGCTTGCGCGCCACATAGCGGTCGAGGCCGGCATAAGCGCCGCCATCAGCGTTGATGTGGCCCTTGTCGTCCATCACGTTGATCGACGGCAGATGATGGCGTTCGCCGAGGGCGAAGTCGTTGGGGTCGTGCGCCGGAGTGACCTTCACCGCGCCGGTGCCGAAGTCGCGGCTGACCCACTCGTCGAGAATGATGGGGATCTCGCGGCCAACGAGAGGCAGGCGGAGTTTCTTGCCGTGCAGGTGCAGGTAGCGCTCGTCTTCAGGATGAATGGCAACGGCTACGTCGCCGAGCATAGTCTCGGGGCGGGTTGTGGCGACGGAGACAAACTCTCCGGTATCTTTGCCGGCTGCCTCAATGACCGGGTAACGAATCTCCCACAGGTGGCCTTTTTGTTCTTCGTGAACCACTTCAAGGTCGCTAATCGCGGTTTGGCAGCGCGGGCACCAGTTGACGATATAAGCGCCGCGATAGATGAGGCCTTGTTCATGCAGGCGGACGAAGGCCTCGCGCACGGCAACGGATAACTTCTCGTCCATCGTGAAGTATTCGCGCTGCCAATCGACCGAGGCGCCGAGGCGCTTCATCTGGTCGAGGATGGCGCCGCCGGTTTGGCGTTTCCACTCCCACACACGCTCAACAAAGGCTTCGCGGCCCATCTGTTGCCGCGTGGCGCCCTCGCTTACAATCTGGCGCTCGACCATCATCTGCGTGGCGATGCCCGCGTGGTCGGTGCCGGGCAGCCACAGGGCGCGCCGGCCGGTCATGCGCCGCCAGCGGACGAGGATGTCCATCTCCGTCTGGTTGAGCATGTGGCCCATGTGCAGCCGACCGGTGACGTTGGGCGGGGGCAGCAGGATGGTGAAGGGCTGGCCTTGCTCGGCGGCGTCCGCTTCGGGCGTGGGCTGGGCAAAGAGCTTCTCGCGCACCCAGTATTCGGCCCAGTGATCTTCAATGGCGGTGGGATCGTAGGCTTTGGGCAGGTCGTGGGGCATAATTTTTCTTGGGCGAACTCCCGATGGACTGCACAAAACCCTCTTGCAGCGAGGGTTTCGAGCCAAGGGACCACTCATCACTTTAACAGATGCGGGGCGTATTGCGGGTTAGGGAGGGATCGGCCGAGCGTTCAGGAAATATGCCGGATGGAAAATCTCTTCCCGGAGTTCATCACTCTGCGTTAGAATCCCTGAAACCCCGGGAGGACGATCATGCCAACGTGCGCGCAGTGCGGTACATGGAACCAGGATGCGGCGAAGACCTGCGATAAATGCGGAGCGAAGTTGACCCCCGAAGTGGCCGCGGCGGGGCTGGTTGCAGCGGCTACCCCTGCGCCGCAGCCAGCGCAGACTGCCGCGAGCGCCCCTAAGTCAGGATTCTCCGAGTGGCGCCGGCGGAACTTCTTTGAATTAGCGGCGTTGCTGGTTATCGCTATGGTTGCCGGGGTGATGCTGGGCAAGAGCGCGATTGGCAAATACGACTCTTCCGGTAAATGCACGCTCGATAGCAATTACACGGTAGAAACCAAGACGCGCAATGGCAGTGTAGAGAGCGTGAAATATATAGTCACTTACAATTTCGACGTGAATGGCGTGGAATACACGGGCAAGGACGGCCTGAATTCTGAACCGACCGATCCCGATGCGACGGTCTACTATATGGCGGGCAATCCGCGGGAGAATGCTCTGGGCCCGGGCCGCACCCTTAAGTTCAATATGGGCGCCTCCGGAGTTGCGTTCCTGATTGCCCTGATCGCGTATGGGTTGATTCCGAAGACAAGCCGTTGGGTAGCAGCAGCGGATCCGCAAGGCTTCGGAGACTCCTGCAGTGAAGCCGCCAGAATGAAGCGCGGGAAGTACAGCGCGTGGGTTCACGTTCATGCGGCATTCTTCCTGCAGGCGGGCCTGATTGCGCTTCTGGTTGCGTTGGGGCTTGCGGCGGTTTCGCACACGGATGCGACGAGTTACACAATCCTGGGCGTTGCCACGTTCGTGGCCGTTGCAACGACGCTGTGGGTCTATGCTGATCGCTGGAGCTGCATCGAGGCATTTTCAAGCCGCTCCTGTTCGGGCGTGGCGAATCTCTCTTTCTTTTATGTTCCGGTAATTGCGTTCGTCTATGCTAACTACCGCGGTTTGAAAAAACTGCGAGGGCGATAAGGGAACTTGCAGGAGTTTCCTTTTCCCGGTGAGGAAGAGAACAATCATCTTTTCTGGAAAGTTGGTTAGGATGCGATTGTGTGTACAGGCGTTGATTGCAATTTGCGCGTTTGCCGCTGCGTCGATGGCGCAGACTCCCATCGACATTCAGCAGGTGAAGGAACTCGTACCTACCGGCGTTCTTGGCACCTGTCAATACAGTCCAGTTGCGGTCGAGACGCCGTTTTTTGCCCGGCTCAGCGCAACGGAGCGGACCAACGACGCGGCCTTTGGCGGCAATTACACGATGCACGGCAAAACCGGCACGTACGTCAGCTGGTTCGGCATTGTCAGAGGCATTACGCCTGCGGCGCAGACGGGCGGAGAGGTGACGCTGCTGGCGCAGCACCACTTCTTCGATGGGATGACCGACTGCCACATTATGCTGGTGGCCAAGACCGGGGATGGGGATTTTCTAGCCCGGCTCAAAGTGGACCCGGCGACGATTCCGGCGCTGGCGCTGGTCCGCATCTACGGCAAGGTGACAGACGAGAAGGATAAAGTGCCCGAGGTGGCCGTTGAGTACATCCGCGTCTGGCCGTGGCTGACTTTCACCTTCACCGATCTGGCGGGAGAAGATCACAGCAATCCGCGCTGGCGGCAGTACTCGAAGGTGAAGCCCGGCACTGACATTTATGTGCCGTATCCCAAGGAGAGTTACTACCGGGCGGTTCTGGGCGACCCGGCCGACTTCGGGTTGAACCTGAAGCCGGAGTAGTGAGCGAACCGGCGCGGCCCGGTGGGGTCGCGGGCGATTGTCATCGCACCCTAATCCTGTGATGCTTGCGATAAACGTAATGCCCCACGAGCCATCCCGCGGCGCTGCCCACCAGCACATCGGAGGGGAAGTGCTCTTGGCCTAGAACGCGTGTGACGCTGACGCCTGCAGCCATGGAATAAACGCCGAACTGAACCCACCGCGACGGATACTCACCAGCAATTACTGCTGCGGACGACCATGCCAGCAGGCTGTGGGAAGAGGGAAACGAAGAATTGACGCCGACGCCGGTCTGGAAGAACCGGCCCCGTGCGCTATCCATGGAGGGCCGCTCTCGCCAGAAGACCAGCTTCATCCCCTGCTCCACCACCAACCCATCCAGAATCGCTTCACCGCTCAGGATGCCGGCCTCCTGAGCGTGCGCATCCGCGTGAAAATGGCCCATGCCATACAAAACCACCGGGGCTCCGATCAAGCCCCCTGTCAACACATTCGAGGCATCCACATTGGCGTGGTTGAAGGTGGCATTGTGGGAGACCACCGACGATAACGCGCGATGGTCCGTGCCGATGGCTGCGCCGGTGGCCAGGGTCAGCGGCACCAACCATTCCAGGTCATGCGGGCGAAGGCGAAGCGGGCTGGTCCAGATGGCGCCTTGATCTTGCACAAAGTGCATCGGAGTATCGCGCAGCGTATCGGCATCTTTGTCTTCAGCCTTCGCTACTTCCGCAGGTTGGGGTAGAGGCGCATCCGGCAACGAAACCCCCGCGACCTCTGAAGGCGGCTGCGGAGTTGAACCAGAAGCGGTTTGCCCGCCTGCCGAAGCGCAAAAGCCAAGCATCAGGGTCAAACAGAGCAGGCTAGGCAAGCTCACGTTCTTCAAGTGCATACGCAGGGAGAGATGGGGCTCGAAACCACCGGACATGGATGACCTCAAGATTCACATTCTATTCACAAGCGACACTACTCTCTGGTATCGGGTGCCTCTGACCTCTTTAGCTCACCGGCTCGTTGAGGAAAATCTCCGTATAGTCCAGGTAGTTCTGCGCGTATTCGAGGATTTTGGCGCGGTCGGTATCGCTGAGTTGGCGGCGGAGTTTGGCGGGGATGCCGGCCCAGAGCGTGCGAGGCGGAACGACCGTTCCCTCCGGGACCACGGCGCCGGCGGCGATGATGGAGCCTTCCCCGATGCGGCAGCCGTTCAGAACCGTTGCCCCAATGCCGATGAGTACGGCGTCCTC
>JBAVYF010000646.1:0-5084 GCA_049698655.1 Occallatibacter sp.
CGTCAACACCCCTTCAAACGCCACCCGGTTGGGGTGCCCGTCCACATGGGGAATCTTTACTGCCATCGCTTCCAATCGCATGCGCTCTCCGCCCATCTGCCCGCATTTGTCCGGCTGAATACTTGGCCGGACGGAAATACATCAGCCCACCTGCTCCGCCGCTTCGCCCGTCAACTGCACCGCCCCATCCTGCCCCAGCGGTCCCAATCCCCGCATCGCCCGCACCTCGTTCACCGTCAACACACCGGCCTGCAGCAGTTGCACCTGCACCGCCAGCTCTGTCTCCTCGTCCCTCGCGTTCAGTTCGTTGAAGACAAACTCAAACTCCCGCCAGCCAATGCACTTGCCGAACAGGTCACGGGTAATGTGCCCAGCCAGCAGCATCGCCAACGGCGAGATCGCCCCGCGAAAGGCCTCATCGGTCATCTCCGATGCGGTTGACTGGTTGACATCCGCCTCCAATCCCAGCATCAGCGGCGGAAGCCCGAAGGCGTTGGCCACCATGCGGATCAAAAACTCCTGCCAGGCCAGCCGCATATCCGCGTCCGTCCCCTGGGCAAACCGCAACACCTCCGGCTTCTGCTCAGTCGAAATCAACGGTACCCGCCCGGTTCCCTCGATCTCGTCCTGCCACCAGCGGATCAGCCGGTCATGCTGCGCGGGCGTCGCCTCGTTCAGCCACAGCGCATACTGCGCCACGGAGTTCGCCGCCAGCTTGCCCGCAAAACGGTGCGCGCTTAAAAACTGGTTCACCGTCTCGAAGGCCACTTCCAGCGGTCCCAGCCCGAAGGGCGTAAAGCTGCGCGGATTCATGCGCACATACATAAGCTGGTCGTCGCGCAACTCGACGGCGCTCGACTCCAGTTGCCCCGGCAGCGCCTGCGCATACCGGGGCGTCTCCGGCTGCTCGTCCCAGCGTGGATTAATTCGAATCGAAGCCCCATCCACCGCCCACAGCATCGCTGGCCGCTCTGTGTCGCCGGTCGGCTCCATCTCCATGGCCCCGTACCCGCCCGTCAGCGCGTCCTCAATCACCTGTTCAATCAGAGTCCGAAAACTGTCCGTCGCATTCGGCTCTTCCAGCGTCCGGCGCAGCGCGCGCAGCTTGCGTTCCGCAAAGGCCAAATCTCCCGGCCTCACGCCGCGCCGCACCCGCACCTGCCAGTCCATGGCCGCAATGCGATCCTTGATGACGTTGATCGCCCGCCGGACAACCGGGGTCTCCGCAAACCTACGCAGATTCATCGGTGTCGGCTTGGGCAAGTGTTGTCCCGGAAACTGGACCGGACTCAGGATCGCAGGCAGCGCCAGCGTCCTGCGCTCCGCCTCCGCATCCGCCGCGCCCGCCGTTATCTCCGTCCTGCGGCCACCTCCGGTCGCCTGCCGCCAGATCTCCCGCAACTGCTCTCCAACCTTCACGCGCACCTTCCTTTTCCCGCCGCCCCAAAACAAAAAAGGCACAGCCCCGGAAAGGGCCATGCCTCATCATCACCAGTTGTCAGTTGTCAGTTGTCAGTTGTCAGTTGTCAGCGATCCGCCGGCAGACCGTGACTCCCAACCGTTTTCACTTCACAAAACCGATCCTACAGCAAAGATGGAAAATTATCTGCAAACCTCAAACAATAATTACAAGTTGAACGAAAAAACTGAAAACTGATCACTGACAACTGTCCTCACACCCGCAGCTCCCGCCGCGCCGTCTCTGCCACCCGGCCCAGGTCCGACGTCGTCAGTACCCTTATCTGATGTTCTTCCATCGTCTCCACGCCAAACCGGTACATCTCCAGCCGTTCCGGTTCCTCGTCGGTCACTCCCAGCTTCAGTGCCGGCTCAATCACCGCGGTCAGCTCCAACTCTGCCTTCTCCACACGCTCCACGCCGGCCCGCAGCCCTGCCGCCGAAAAGGCCAGCACCTTGGCCATCTCCACGCCCGGCTCCAGGCTTACCGCGTGAAACATGCGGATCACCCCATTCGGCCTGTACCCCACGTCAATCCGCAGCGGATCCCCCGGCCGCGTGTACTCCGAGGCGGCAATCTTCTTTCTCAGCAGATCCCACACCCCGGCCCGTTCAAACTCCGTCCGCATCTTTGCCTGAATCGCCGCGCGTCCGCTCAGCCGCGGGATTCGTTCTCTCGGCGGCGGCTCCACGTAAAGCCTCATTAGCTCTTCCATCCCCGCCGGAAGGCTCTCCGCCAGGTACGCCTTGGGTTCGGTCATCTGCACGCTCAGTGAGAGCGATTCGCTGAGCAGCCGCATCAGATTCCCCTCCGGCTCGGCCTCAAAGCGCCTGCGCAGTTCGCTCTCCATCCCCTCCAGCAGCGCGGTGTCGGCTTCCGGGTCCAGGCAGCGCACGCGGCGCCAGTCGCGGGTAAACCGGACGAGAGGAGGCTCAGGGCTGTCCGCCGCTTGACCAGTCGCGTTGGGGCTAACCTGCTCGCGCAGGATCACCCCGATATGCACATACTCGTTCCGCACCGCATCCGGCACATACCGGAGCAGTTGAAACTCGCATGCCCGCCGCTGGGTTCCACTGTTCATCGATGTAAGCTCTCAGCCCTCAGCTTTCAGCTATCAGCTTGCGGTTGCCGGCTTGCAGTTGTCCAGGGCCAAGGCCGGAGTCTGAAAGCTGAAAGCTGAGGGCTGAATGCTGCCTCTCAATTCCCTCTCCCCGTCATGTTAGTCCTCCACCGCGCCTCTTTCCAACCCTCTTCCATCACATCTTTCCCCATCTCGCCCCATTTCGGAAATGGCTTCCGATCCGACTTCCCGAATCCTTCAATCAGCTCCCGAATCCGGCTTCGCCGCTGGAGCAGCTTCTCCACCAGCGCTTCCATCTCGCTCAGGTCGCCGCCGTACCATTCCGGGGGTACTTCGCTGGCCGCCGCCCACACCGTCTCCGCCGCCATCGTTTCCAGACGGGTCAGCCACGGCTCAAAGGATTCCCATCCTCTGATCTCCCGGTAGACATCGTTGCGGTAATACACCCCGCGCAGCGGAAGATCCTCGAACCTCCATTCCCCCGCGTGAAAGCAATACCCGTAGTCGATAAAAACCGCCCGGTAGCGCCTTTCCCGCTGTTTGCGCGCGAAGACCGCCTGCCTGCCATTCGCATTGCCGGTCCACTTGTCCAGCGCCAGGATGCCGGCAAACTCGCCCAGGTTTCTGACTTCGGTCATCTGCTCCTCAGGCAGGTAGTCCACCACCTGCCCCGGCATCAGGCCGCCCACAAATCTTGACCCGAACTGCAAGCCCGCCTGGCACCGGACCCGTCTCCTGCCCAGGTCGATCTCCAGCTCCGGCGTATTCTCCACCAGCCAGCTCGAAACCTCCACCAATTCCGTCTCCGGCGCCGCCAGACCCGCCGCCGCCGCCAGCCGCGAGGCCAGAAACTCGTTGGCCAGTACCCGCATGTGCTGCGGGTTGTTCTGGAACTTCACCACGTAGACCTGGCCGTCCGCGCCCAGCATCAACTGGCCCTGCGCTCCGCCCCGCATCCGCCGGATATGCTGCACCGCCAGTACCGCCAAGCCCGTTCCCCCGCCTCGTCTGAATCCTCAATCGAATTCTAAGCGTTGACAGTGAACAGTGAACAGCGGTCAGTGATCAGTAAACCGCTTCGACACCCAGAACGATGCGTCCGGATTCCAGAATCTGCTTGATAACGCCTATAAACGTAAGTGCGTTCTCGTTGACCACTGACCACTAGCTTTTCCCCAGCAACTCCGCCAGCGCCCCCAACCCAATCGCCATCGCCATCACCCGGTCGTCATGCGTCCCCGGCCGCGCCCCGCTCCCGCCGTCCGGCCGGCGCACAAAACTCCGGCACTCGGCCAGCAGCCGCCGACTCTGAAACCGCTCCGGCTCCTCCACCAGCCCCGCATCCAGCCGCCCCAGCGCCGCCGGCCGGCTCATCGACGTCGTCAGCCAGCCCGCCTGCCCACCCTGCCGGTAAACTCGCCCGTAGCCGCACACCGTCTCAATCAGCGCCAGAACCCCGCTGCCGTGGTTGTTTCGCTCCACCACCAGCCACGCCCGGTTGTACTCGGCGGCCAGCGCCGTCACAAACCTCGCCAGTTCCAACCCGCCCATGTGCCCGGCAAACTCCGCGCACTGCAGCCCCGTCTCCATCTCCAGCACCTGCGCCGCCGAGTAGTCGCCCTCGCTCCCGCCGCCGGCTGGGTCCACCGCCACCAGGTACTGCTTGCCCTTGAGCGGCGGCAGCCAAATCTCCAACTCCCCGTTCTGCCGCCGTTCAATCGGTTCAGGAATCGTCGCCAATCGCTTATCCAGCGCTTCCAGCTCAAAGACCGAATCCCCGCTGGCCAAAAAGCAGCTCTCGCAATCTTCCGCATACTCCTGCCGCGCCAGCCCGCGAAAATCCGCCCGTATCTGCCGTCGATAACCAATCTGCTCCAGGTCCAGTTTGCGGTGCGCCATCAGATCCCGCTCCTCGTTCGTCAGGCTCGCCTCATCCGCCGCCCTGGCCCGGTACCGCCGCTCCATCCACCAGGGAAAGAAGTGCCGCACCATTCCCGTCTCGCCGGCCTTCTGCCACTCCTCGTGGAAGCATCCGCCCACTCCTTCCGGCGTCGACTCCAGAATCAGCTCCGCCGCCGGCGCCATCGCCGCTCGCAATCCCGCCAGCGTCTCCGCCGGATCGCCCGGCCAGCGCGCCAACTCCGAGCAGTGCAGATTCTGCACCGTCAATCCCCGCCCTGCGTTCCGCTCGCCCGCCGATACCACTCTGTACTGCGAATCTATCTCCGGAAACACAATCTGCCGCACATTGGCTCGCGAGGTCCGCAGCGGACCCTCGCGCAGCTCCTCCGGCAGCCAGTCCACAAACCGGTGAACGATCTGGAAGATCTCCTCGGCCGCCTCCTGCGTGTGCGCCACCTCCAGCGTCAGTGTCCCCGGCCGGGTGATCGTCTTCAGAAAAAACCGCGCCGCCGCCCAGGTCGTCAGCCCCATCTGCCGCGCCTTCAGCACGATATTCCGCTCGCCCCGCCGCCGCTCAAAGGCTCGCTGCACCACATTCGCCTTCAACGGCGCCGTGCTCCCATCCCGCGTCCTTACCTGCAA
>JBAVYF010000647.1:0-1588 GCA_049698655.1 Occallatibacter sp.
ATTTAGGCCGAAACTCATTGCAGCACCCTCCCGGCTCGACCTTAGCCGTGCCGTCCCTGTTCAAACTCAGCCCCGGTTCCCCATTCTCCGCGTCCTCAATCACTTCCGAGTGGTCGCAGTGCAGCGGCCAGCTAAAATGCGCACAATTCGCGCAGGCAAACGGCCCCTTCTCCGGCCCCGCGTAGCCGCTCTTCGCCGTCCCGATGCTCTTCTCAGACGCTGACACAGTATCCCTTCGCCACCAACTGCATCTTCGCCACGCCCGTCAGCCGCCAGTAGAGGTTCGCCACATTGTACTCCGGCGGGAAATTGGCTGGTATAGCCACAAAAGGCCGCGAACTATCGTAGGCCCGCGTGAATTGCAGCACCAGATCCTGCTGCGGACGCTTTTCAACGTAGGGCAACCAGCCATCGGAACCAGGCGGTATGCCGCCTGAGAAGGCGCCCGAGGGCGCGGTGGCCGTCGTAACCCTGGTAGATATTTCGGGCGCCCTATGCCAGAATCCACTAAACATCAGAACCCCTTCCCACTCAGCCCCGGCTCCCGCAGCCGCCGCTTCCCCATGCGCGCCACGGGCCCCATCTTCCAGCCCTCCGGCTGGTCCACGTCGCGGGGCTTGTCCCGGTTGGCAAAATTCTTCACAAAGCCGCGCGGATTCTCCGCATTGGGGTCCGGCGGGTTGCGGCTGTCCATCGAGCCCGCGTCCGGGGTGTCAATCTGCTGCCCCTGAATCTTCTGCCCCTTTATCGGTCCGCCCTTCAATGCCCGCTCGAACATCTGAACCTCCGTGGTTCGTGGTTTGTGGTTCGTGATTCGTGGAACGGTTACCAAAGTGTTCCACGTGGAACACTTTCGTAACCTATTCCCGATTCCCTGTTCCCTCGCCTTCGCCCTTCTCCCCATCCTCTTCCCGGATGCGCTTGATTTCCTTGTCGCCGACCGGGTGTACCCGGCTCCTCGCGTGGGTCTGGATGGCCTCCGGCGGCGGCGGCACATACGTCTCCCGCGCAATATCCATGGCCCGGTAGGCCTCGGGGTGCACGCTCGTGCTCTTCTCCCCGTCCGCGTGGATCATCGTTACACGGTGGCGCCCGCTGCCCTCGTTGTCGATAATCACCCGCTTTGGCAGCCCGTGGTCGCGCACCCCCTGCTCATGGTTTCGCCCGCTGGGAGCCTTCGACTCCACATCCAGCCAGTCCTGGTACTTGCGGTACTGCCCCGCGTGCTGGAACGTCTTGCCGTCGCTGGCCTTGAAGCTCATACCTTCACATCCTAATACTGAGCCGAAATTATGATAGGTCCGCATTTTTCGATCGCATCGATCAGCTCCTGGAACGCTTCCTGATAGCCATCGTCAAGATCGCGGAGCGTTTCCAGCTTTTGAAGATCATCTACATCGAGAGAAGGCGTCTCCGAACCGAAAACCTTACGCATTTTCTCCATAAAGCTAGAGGGCGCACAGGTTGAGATGCTGTTTTTGCGTCGCCCCACTGGCTCCCAATAAAGATTGGCGCTCATATCTGCTGCGGCCCTCCCTCCACGCGCTCCCAATCCACATCCTTGGCCCAGGCCGGCAGCGGTGCCGGC
>JBAVYF010000648.1:0-15767 GCA_049698655.1 Occallatibacter sp.
CTGCGGGAGCGGCCACCCAGCACAATGAGCTGGCCGCGCAGTTGAGCCACGATGCCGTGCATCGCGCCGTGCTGGCCCTGCCGCTGCGCTACCGCGAGCCGGTGGTTCTTTACTATTTTCATGAGATGGATGTGGCCGCGGCAGCCCGCACGATGGGTCTGCCGGAAGGGACCCTGAAGGCTCGCCTCGGTCGCGCGCGAACGCTGTTGCGGCAGCGTTTTCCGGGCCTCGAAGAGAAGCACGCCGCAAGGAAAGTTATCGCACTGGGGACAGGAAAGGAGGCCGCACAATGAATCGAGCCAAGACAGACCGCAGCGAACGAGAGAGCGCCGGAATCGACCGTGGCGCGAAGATCGAGACGGAGATCGAAGCCATTCTGGTCGGCGAAGATGAGTTAATGCCCTCCTCTGGCTTTTTGGCTTCGGTGATGGAGCGGGTGAAGCAAGAGGCCGCGATGCCGTCGCCGATTCCCTTCCCATGGAAGCGGGCGGTTGCCGGCATTTTGTTGGTCGGCGGAGTCTTCGCCTGGGGCGCAGTCGAGATGGTCCATCTCGGCCTGCCTGCGGTCAGTCTGACCGCGCTGAACTCACTCACGCTCACTCCAACGCGACTTTCCGCAGGCCTCGTTGGTCCCGTAGAGTCGGCAGGCTGGGTGGCGCTGGCTCTGGGCGTTTCGCTGCTCTCCTGGCTGCTGTCGCGACGCCTGGCCGGCCGCGGAGGGCTGTTGTAGCGTCTGAGAAACCGGGTTCTTCTCAGGAGGCAACCGCCATGGCCGACCCCTTCAATCTGGAACGCTTTGTGAACGCCCAGGCCGCGGTCTTTCCGCAGGTACTGGCCGAGTTGCACACGGGAGAAAAGCGCACCCATTGGATATGGTTCATCTTTCCGCAGATGAAGGGCCTGGGGCACAGCCCGCAGTCGGAGTATTACGGCATCGGCTCGCTGGAAGAGGCGGCGGCCTATCTGCGGCATCCGGTTCTCGGCCCGCGACTGGTCCAGTGTACGCAACTGGTGAATCAGGTTGAGAAGCGGCCGATCTACCAGATTCTCGGCTCGCCCGACGACTTGAAGTTCCGCTCTTCGATGACGCTCTTTGCCCGCGCCGCCGAAGACGCCACCGGCTTCAACGACGCGCTGAAAAAGTACTTCAACGGCGAAACCGATCCGCTGACGGCGGCGATGCTGCGGTAGCGTTACTCGATGGCGTAGACCGCGTAGACGCTGGCCTCGCGGCTCACCTTGCGCGATTCGATGGCCAGCGTCACCGGCGCCGCCGCGCCCGCCGACTCCGGCATGGCGTTGTTGGCGTAGGCCCTGGGGTAAGATTGCGGCTCGGAGATCTGATTGGTGACATAGACCAGCGCGCCCAGATGAACGCCCATGCCCTTGGCCAGCACCTCCGCGTCTGCCCTGGCCCGCGCCGCGGCACTGTCAAGCGCCTGGTCTTCGAGAGCGCGCATGTCCTGCATCGTCCAGTCGATATCGCCACTCTGCGTGGCGCCCGCGGCTACAGCTATGTCGAGAATCTCCGCAACGCGTGCCGGCGGAGTCTTCACCGTCCATTGCTGCACCAGCTTGTACTTGCGTGCCTTGTCAAAGACGCGATCCAGGCGCTGGCTCTCGCTGCGAATCGAGGTTTCCGGAATCCCGGCCTGCTTGAGCGCGTTCACAATATCGTTGGAGGTCTTCGCGCCCGCGGCATAGGCCGATTTGGCGTCGGAGGGTTGGGTCTCGAAACCGATATGCAAAATGGCCAGGTCCGGATCGACGGTCACCCGCCCTTCCGCGCTGACGGTGAGGGTGCGATTGGCGGGCTCGATCTTGAGTTGAACTTGGCTGGTTTGCTGCGCGGCGGCGGCCGCACAGCCTGCAAAAATGGCAAACGCCGCGATTGTTTGTTTCATTGGCATAAATCGGTCCCCTTCATCCCTTGAACGTAGAGCATACAGAAACTTGCAGGTTTTTTCGGAAGATTTCCAAGCCGGGGATTGCCCTAAGTGACCGTCCAATCCTCGGTCTTGAGTCCTTCGACGAAGGAGAAAGCCTGGTCGTGCGTCACCAGCGTCAATCCGAGGGAGAGAGCATGCGCGGCGATCATCAGGTTTTCAGTAGACAGCGGGCGGCCTTTGCGCTCCTGTTCTGCCCTTAACAACCCATAGGCCCGCGCCACTGGCGAGTCCCAGGCCAGGCAAGTGATGCTCGCAAAGAACACTTCCGCCGCGAACCTTAATCGTACCGCGCCTGGTTTTAGCGCCAAACCATAGAACACCTCTGCCTCCGTGATGGAGGAGATGGCTATTCTCTCAGCCGTAACAAGGTTAAACCGGGTTCTCAGCGCTGGCTCATGCCCTTTCAGCAGATAGCTGACGATATTCGTGTCCAGAAAGTATTGAGGCGGCATTTAGAAGAGGTCCAATTCTCGCGGCATATGGACCTGACGATCCGCCATAAAATCTTCGGGGAATTGGGCCCAATCGCAGATTTGAAACAGCTCCTGCGCCGTGAGCTTTCCCAATTTCTGAATCTCGCGCTCGAAATCACCTTCGGGAAGTTGGTGCGAATCGAAGAGGTCGAGCAACTCCTGCAACGTTTTCGTTGGCTGAACAGAAGGCTTGGAAAGCAAGACTTCGCCCGTGGCTGGGTCGCGGTGAATCGCCACTTCGGTTCCCTCAAAACGGAACTCCTTGGGTAGGCGCACGGCTTGGCTGCGGCCGTTCTTGAAGAGCTTGGCGGTCCTGACGGCCGGCGCGGCTGGCGGCTTGGCAGATGAATTTGTCGCAGTCATGGTGAGCCTCCCGACCTTGGTCTATACCATGAGTATATACCATTTTCAAGAATAGATCAATTTCGGAATATCTCGGCAAATCTATTGTTTTGTTGGGTGCCTGGCCCCAAAATCGCGCAACTTGGCGAGGGTTGCCGCTACCTGGCCGGAGTCGATCGCCTCGGCGCCCAGCAGGACGCCCTCCTTTAGATCGGCGGCCAGTCCGGCGGCCACGAGCGCCGCCGCAGCGTTCAGCAGCACGATGTCGCGCCGCGCGCCGGGGATGCCGGTCAGCACGTCGTAGAGCAGGGCGGCGTTGGTCGCGACGTCGCCGCCGGTGAACTGATCGAGCGTCACGCGGGGCAGGCCGGCCATCTCCGGAGTGACGCGGGCGGCCTTCAGCTTGGATTCGCCTGTCTCGGATTCCCCCAACTGTTCTTCGACCCGCGCCACAATCGACTCGCCGGTCGTCGTCAGCTCGTCGATGCCGTCAGTTCCATGGACGACGAAGGCCCGTTTGGCTCCGAGCGCAGCCAGAGTGCGGCCCACTAGAAGCACCTTGCTGGGCGCGAGCACACCGATCACCTGTGCGCGCGCGCCGGCCGGATTGGTCAGAGGGCCGCACAAGTTCAAAATAGTCCGGAAGCCCAGCGCCCGCCTGAGCGGCCCCAAGGCCTTCATCGCCGGGTGATAGAGCGGCGCGAAGAGGAAGACGAAGCCGGTTGCGCGCAGGCACTCGACGGCCAGATCCGGGCCTAATTCGATAGGCACGCCGAGGGCCTCGAGCACGTCGGCCGCGCCGCAGCGCGAGGTGATCGCCCGGTTGCCGTGCTTGGCGACTTTGGCTCCGGCAGCGGCGGCCACCAGCGCCGCGCCAGAGGAGATGTTGAAGGTAAGCGGCCCTCCGCCGCCGGTGCCCACTACATCCACCAGCTCGTCGCGCTCGGCGGGCGTAAGCGGCAGCGGCGTGACGTGCCGACGCATGACATCGACAAAACCGGCCAGCTCCGGCGCCTGCTCGCCGCGCGTTGCCATCACGGTCAGCAGCGCCGCAGTCTCCACTTCCGGCACTTCGCCGGAGAGGATTACTTCCAGCACGCCAGCCGCCTGTTCGCGGGTCAGCGCCGCGCCGTCCTCGGCCAGCGGCTTCAGCAATTCCTTCACAAAGGACATGCTTGCAGTATGCCAGAGCCGGCACGCGAAGCGTCGCCAACCGGAGCACACAAGCATAAACAAAATAATTTACTGCGCCGCGAACCGTTTTCTGCAAACCGCCCCTCTTTATCTGTGAGCACGAGATTCATGTGCTGAATTCATGCAAAAAGAGAGGTCTCTATGCTGTATAAGAAAAATATTCCTGCCTGGGAGCGCGTTCTGCGCGTAGTTGCCGGCGCAATGATGATTGCCGCCGGATTGTATTGGCTGCCGGGCCAGATGGCCGGATACGCAATTGCGGCCATGGGAGCGATGGCCGCGATGACCGGATTCATCGGTTTTTGCCCTATGTGCTCGATTGCGGGACGCAAGCTGCTGCTCAAGAAATAAATTCATGCCCGCTGCTCACTACAACCCGGAACTGCTGGAAGCAGCGCGCGGCGGCGATGAACTGGCAATAGCATCGCTGCTCGCGCTGGCCCAGCCGGACCTCCGCCGCTACGCCCAATACTCATGCAGCACCACGGAAGACGCCAACGACGCCGTGCAGGAGACGCTCTGGATTATCTCCCGGCGCATCGGCAGTTTGCGCGCTGTCACTTCTTTCACGGGATGGGTCTTCGCCATTATCCGCCGGGAGTGCACACGGCTGGCGCGCCGCATCATGGGACACCCTGCAGACCTCGCCGAGGTGGAAAACAGCCTCCTGTTCGCCCATCGTCCGGTGCTGGAGTTGCGCATCGACCTGGCGCGCGCCATCCAATCGCTCCCCGATCACTACCGCGAAATTGTGATTCTGCGCGACATTGAGGAGCGGAGTATCGGCGAAATCGCAGCAGACCTCGGCCGCTCCAGGGAAGCGGTCAAAGCCAATCTCCATCGAGCCCGCGTGCTGCTCAGGGAGTATCTCACCCGCTGAAACATTCGCAACACGCCATTCATATGGAAAATGAGGAATGCCATTCGGTGAAGCGGAATGGCCTTTGTTACCAAGGCGTATACTTCCCCTGTGTCTCTGGTAAATCCGGATAATCATGAGGAGAAGGCGATGAAACCACGAAATATATCTTTGACGGCGGTCGTGCTTGCCTTCACTCTGGCTGCTGGCGCATACGCGCAGAAGCCGGCAGCTACTTCAGCAGCAGACACCCTGACGTGGATCAGTAATCACTTTGAAACGGCAACGGAGTATGTGAGAGTACTCAGTGAAGTGAAACATCAGCCGCACTCCACCACCACTACGTATATAGCCAGCATGACCTTTCAGGGGTGTAAGGTCACTTTAATCACCTCACAGCAGTTTCTTCATGTAGCAGCGGATGGCGCCACAGACAACGATTACTCTGGTACGGTCACAGAGCAGTTCGAGTTGAACAATCTTCGACCGGATAAGATCCGTGTGGTCAGCCGCGATCAGGAATCTTGCTTCAGCGAGAATTTCACAGATGACGCTTCAATGCTTGGTAAAGTCCCCGATTGTCCTGACAAGAAGGGGATACCCAATCCCCCGCAATTAATCACGCTGCTTTTGCCGGCCGTGACTCCAATTCCATCCACAGACAGTGCGTGGGGCTTCAGCACCCCCGTTAAGTCAATCCAGATACGCTTCTCCACGCTGGAGATGGCGAACCGTCAAGCCAAGGCCTGGAGCACTGCAATTCTGGCATGTGGCGGGAAATAGGAATTCGTTGAGAACTCCCAGGCCGCTTGCTCTCTATTACCGCTGTTGTGCATCGGCACGGTGATGGACACTCTTGAACGCCTTCACAATGACCGGAATCCCGCGTGATAATCTGAAAATCTATTGAGGTAGAAACTCCCTTGAAAATTCACGAGTATCAGGCGAAAGAAATCCTGGCGAAGTACGGCGTTGCCGTGCCCCGGGGCGAAGTGGCCAACACCCTCGAAGAAGCCTCGACGGTGGCCCGCAAGCTGTTTTCAGAGGGCGCGACAGGCGTCGTTGTCAAGGCGCAGATTCACGCCGGAGGCCGCGGCAAGGGTGGCGGCGTGAAAGTGGCCCGCACCCGCGAGGATGCCGAGTTCCACGCCAAAAACATTCTTGGCATGACGCTGGTCACGCACCAGACCGGCCCGCAAGGCCAGAAGGTGCAGCGGCTGCTCGTTGAGGAGACCGCGGCTATCGACCGCGAACTTTATCTCGGTATCGTCCTCGACCGCGTGACCGGCAAGCTGGTCTTTATGGCCTCGCAGGCGGGCGGTATGGAGATTGAAGAGGTGGCCGCCAAGACTCCCGAGGCCATCTTCAAGGAGAGCATCGATCCGGCCGTCGGCTTCGGCGCATGGCAGGCGCGGAAACTGGCCTTTGCGCTGGGCCTCAAGCCCGCGCAGATCAACGCGGCGGTCGTGTTCTTGCAAAGCCTGTACAAGGCCTTCATCGAGACCGACGCCTCGCTGGTGGAGATCAATCCGTTCATCACCACCACCGACGACAAGCTCTTTGCGCTGGACGCGAAGATTACCTTCGACGATAACGCGCTCTTCCGCCACCCCGAGATCAAGGCCCTGCGCGACACGGCCGAGGAAGATCCGCTGGAAGTGGAGGCCAGCAAATACGCGCTGAACTACATCAAGCTGGACGGCTCCATCGCCTGCATGGTGAACGGCGCGGGCTTGGCAATGGCGACGATGGACATCATTCAATATGCCGGCGGCAGCCCCGCGAATTTTCTCGATGTAGGCGGCGGCGCAACCCAGGAGCAGATTGAGCACGCCTTTGAGATTCTGCTCGCCGATGCGAATGTGAAGGCGATCTTCATCAACATCTTCGGCGGCATTCTACGTGTTGACCGGCTGGCTACGGGCGTTGTGGCAGCCGCGCGCAATTTGAAGGTGAAGGTTCCCATTGTTTTGCGGTTGGAAGGCACGAATGTTGAAGAAGGACGCAGGATTCTCAAAGAGTCGGGCTTGAATTTTCAGGTAGGAGAGACGATGAATGACGCGGCAGAGCTGGCGGTGAAAGCAGCTGCAAGGGTGGGGGCATAAGATGGCGGTTCTGGTTAATAAAGAAACTCGACTCATCGTTCAGGGCATTACCGGCAAGGAAGGCACCTTCCACGCCATGAGCTGCGCGGAGTATGGAACGAAGGTCGTCGGAGGCGTCACGCCCGGCAAGGGCGGGACGACGCACGAAGGCTGGCCGGTCTTCAACACCGTGGCGGACGCCGTCGCAAAGACCGGCGCCAACGCGACGATGATTTTTGTTCCGCCGCCGTTTGCCGCAGACGCGATTCTCGAGGCGGAGGACGCGGGGATTCCGCTGATCGTCTGCATCACAGAAGGCATTCCCACACTGGATATGGTCAAGGTGTGGGCCAAGATCAAGAGCTCGAAGTCGCGGCTGATCGGCCCCAACTGTCCCGGCGTCATCTCTCCCGGCAAGGCCAAGATCGGCATCATGCCCGGCAATATTCACAAAGAGGGCTCGGTGGGCATCGTCTCCCGCTCCGGGACATTGACGTATGAAGCGGTGCATCAGCTCACGCAGCGAGGCATCGGCCAATCCACTGCGATTGGCATCGGCGGCGACCCGATCATTGGCACCACGCACATTGACGCGTTGCGCCTGTTCAACGATGATCCGGAGACCGAAGCCATCATCCTGATTGGCGAGATCGGCGGAACGGCGGAAGAGGCCGCTGCGGAGTTTGTCAGGCAGCATGTGAAGAAGCCGGTGGTCGGCTTTATCGCCGGACAGACCGCGCCTCCGGGCCGCCGCATGGGCCACGCGGGCGCTATCATCAGCGGCGGGCAGGGCACCGCAGCCGAGAAGATGAAAGCCATGACCGCGGCGGGGATTCACGTCGTCGTTTCGCCCGCGGAGATCGGCGCCGAGCTGGCGCGGGTGATCGGCAGAGCGTAACAGTTCGCGCTGATGAACATAGGCCCGTCAAGCCGTCGAGCCTTTGCTTTTCAGTCTTTCTATACTTTGAGTAATTTAAAGTGCTACTTTAAATTACTCAAAACTATGATTTTTCATTCAACGCCCTGCTTTCAAACAATAACCCACTGGAGTACGCGTCATTACAGGAGGTTTGCATTCTATGACGAGCAACTCCGCCGCATCTTTCTAATTCTTTTCCCGATTGATCTCCGCAGAAAATTGCTCAACATTCAGCGCCTCGACGCCCTTGGCCAGCACCGTAAAGGCCGGCCCAGTGCGCGGCTTGCGGTAGACCACAAGGCGACGCGCCGCGCGATTCCCGACCGTCTGCGAGAGCGACAACATGGGCGTGGCCATCGAAGACTGCACGGTCTTGGAGGCCTTGGCTTCAACCAGCCAGAAGCGCGCGTTGGGTCGCGGAACCAGAAAATCGATCTCTAATCCCTGCTGGTCGCGAAAGTAGTACAGCTCCTTGCGCTGGCCGCGGTTGACCTGGCTTTTGATAATTTCGGCAGCTACAAAACCCTCGAAGATGGAGCCAAGAAATGGCGACCGTTCCAACTCCGCCTGGGTCTGAATTCCAAGCAGGTGGCAGGCGAGGCCGGTGTCGCCCCAGTACAGCTTGGGCGACTTGACCAGCCGCTTGCCGAAGTTCTCAAAGTAAGGCGGCACTAGAATAATCTGCCCGGTGATCTCCAGGATGCGCAGCCACTCCGAGATGGTGGGGACGGAGACGCCAAGCGGCGCGGCCAGACTGGAGCGGTTGATCATCTGCCCATGGCGGCTGGCCGCCAGCGAGAGAAAGCGGCGAAAGGCCGGCAAGTCGCGCACGCTGGTGATGAGGCGAACGTCGCGCTCGATGTAGGTCTGTAAGTAGGAGGCAAACCACAACTCGCGCCCGTGCGGGCGCAGTGCAACCTCGGGAAATCCGCCCACCAGCAGATCCACCTTCGCAGTCTCCGCCATACTAAAGGGGAATAGCTGCAAGATCGCGGCGCGGCCGGCCATCGACTCGGTAACGCCCTGCATGAGCGGGGCTTCCTGTGAGCCGGTAAACAGCCACTGGCCCATCTTGCGAGGCCTGGCATCTGCCAGTGTGCGCACGTAGTCAAGCAACTGCGGAGCATTCTGAATCTCGTCGAAGATAACCGGAGGGCGCAGGCTGTCAAGAAATGCGCGCGGATCTCGCCGTATGCGGTCCTGAATGTCCGGATCCTCCAGAAGCACGTACTGCGCATGAGGCAGGGATGAACGCAGCAGCGTGGTCTTGCCCGACCTCCGCGGCCCGGTAATCACCACCGCCGGAAAGCGGCGCATGGCCGAAAGCAGAAAGGGAGCGATCTGGCGCGGAATCTCACGCATATGAGAAATATAAACCAATACTTTAAATTACTCAATAATAATATGCGCGCTTCCGCGCATTTCGCGAAAATTGCCCTTGCATGCGGCAAAAAACGAGGTTCCCGGATGGAAACCTCGCTTAAGAGTTTAAACCTGTATTCTTACCACACCCGGCACGGCTTGGGGTTCACCATCGCCGCCGTCTTCTTGCAACTGAAGCTCTTGGCGAACTCCGGCAAATCCTGCAGCACGGTGTTGGTGCGGTACTCGTCAGGAGCGTGGGGATCGGTCTGCGCTTGCGTGCGCAGCCGCTCAGGCCGCGTCTGCGTGCACCACTGCTGCGCATAGGCAATCCAGAAGCGCTGTTCTGGCGTGTAGCCATCGGTAGTGGCGTTCATGTCGAGGTGCGCGGCCTGCGCCTTGTCCAGCCAGGACAACCAGGCCAGCCACAGCCCGCCCAGATCAGCCAGGTTCTCGCCCAGCGTGAGCTTGCCGTTCAGGTGAACGCCGGGAACCGCCTCGATGGCGTCGTACTGCTTGACCATACATTCGGCGCGGTCGGTGAACTTCTGCTCATCTTCTTTCGTCCACCAGTCGCGCAGGTTGCCGTCCTTGTCAAACTGGCGGCCCTCATCGTCGAAGCCATGGGTCAGTTCATGGCCGATGGTCGAGCCCATGTCGCCAAAGTTGGCCGCGTCGTCCTCCTTGCCGCTGAAAAACGGCGGCTGCAAGTAGCCGGCGGGAAAGTTCACGTTGTTCTGCTGCGGGTCGTAGTAGGCGTTCACGGTGGGCGGGCTCATCATCCACTCGCCCTTATCCACCGGCTTGCCGATCTTGGCCAGGTCGCGCGCAACATTGAATTGGCGCACGCGCATCTGGTTGCCCGCTGCGTCGCCGTGCACAATCGTGAGCGTCGAGTAGTCGCGCCATTTGTCCGGGTAGCCGATCTTGTTCATCACAGAGCGCAGCTTCTCTTTGGCTTTGACCTTGGTTGCGGCGCTCATCCAGTCCAGCCCGTCGAGGTCCTTGTCCATGGCCTGCTCGATGGACAGCGTCATGTCGAGGGTGCGCTGCTTTTCGGCCGGGGGGAAGTAGCGCGCCACGTACACCTGGCCCAGCGCCTCGCCCATCTCATGGTCGATGCGCGTGGTGCAGCGCTTCCAGCGGTCCTGCGGTTTTTGAGCGCCGTTGAGGATGTGCGAGTAGAAGTTCCAGTTCTCCTGGTCGAAGCTCTCCGGCAAGCTGGTTCCAGCGTAAGCGTGGAGCAGGTGCCAGCGCAGATAGGTCCGGATCTTGTCGATGGGCGTATCGGAGATGAGCGCGTTGAACACCGCGAAAAACTTCGGCTCCATGTCATTGGCTTTGCCCACGGCTGGAGCGTGCGCGGCAGCGACATACTCGGCCAGGGAAAAGTTCGGCATTTCCTTTGAGAAGCTGAGCACGTCGGTGGGATGATTCAGGTTTTGCGGATCGCGCTGTTCGGTGATGGTGAGCGAAGCCCTGGCCAGGCGCGTCTCGATGGCCAGCACGATCTCTGCATCCTGAGCGGCTTGCGCCTCCGGCTCACCGGCCAGCACAAAGATCTTCTTCACGTGAGCCACGTACTGCTGGCGCTGCTCCACGGACTTGGCGTCGGTGCGGGTGTAGTAGTCGCGCTCCGGCAGGCCGAGGCCGCCGGCGCCATAGAAGCTGATCACGGAGGTTGAATCTGCGTAGTCCTGGCTCGACCCCATGCCAAAGAAAGCGTTCACGCCAATCGAATGCAGGTGAGCCAGCAGCGCGGGCAAATCCGCCGCCGTCTGCAACGCGGCAATGCGGTCCAGCTCCGGCAGGAGAGGCGCAAGGCCCAGCTTGTTTACCGTGGCTGTATCCATGCAACTCGCGTACTCGTCGCCGATTTTTTGCTCGTTAGGGCTGCGCGTGGCCGCGGGCGCGGACGATTCTTCGAGGATTTGCTTCAGGCGCAGGCGATTCAGCTCAGCCAGCTCGGTAAAACGGCCATAAGAAGTCTGGTCGGCGGGCAGCGGATTGCGCTTGAACCATCCGTTGCAACTGAAGCGGTAGAAGTTGTCGCAGGGGTCGATGGTCTTGTCGATCAACGACGGGTCGAAGACGCGCAACTCGGGCGCGGCGGGCGCTGCGGGCGCGGCGGTTTGGCAAAGCGCGGGAACGGCCATCAGCCCGGCAGCGGTGAAGGCAAACAAAACAAATGAGCAGCGAGAGGGAGGAACAGCGAAGCGGAACATGCCGACACTTTACCAGATTCGGCGCCCTGCGGGCAGCAGTCTTTCCCATCATCCCGCCAATTACAATAAGGAGGCAGACAAAATTCCCCAACGAGGAGCAAGAATCCGTGGCGCAACGCACCTTCAGCATCGTCAAGCCGGACGCGGTCCGCAAAGGTTTCACCGGGGCCATTCTGGCCGAGATCGAGCGAGCCGGCTTTCAGATTGTGGCCATCAAGAAACAATCGATTTCCAAGGAGCAGGCCAAGGGCTTCTATGCCGTGCATCAGGGCAAGCCGTTTTTCGACGGGCTTTGCGATTTCATGTCTTCTGGGCCGCTGATTCTGATGGTTCTGGAAAAGGACAACGCCATTTCCGACCTGCGCAAGCTGATGGGCGCGACCAACCCGGCCAACGCCGATGAGGGGACTCTCCGCAAGAAATATGCCGGCTCGATTCAGGAGAACGCAATGCACGGCTCGGACGGCGAGGAGACTGCTGCATTTGAGATTGGGTACTGGTTTGCGGGGTATGAGCTGATTTAACTGCTCAGTTGAAAGTACGTTCGAGAGTTGTGGTTTCCCACCCTTTCGCCAGAAAAAAGGCGAAAGGATGGGGCGCGGAAGATTTGTGGGGCACTCGCCGCAAAAACAAGTACGCGGCGAGGGTGGAGCACCCGACTGATTCTTACCGCTTGCCCTGGATGGTTTTGGGGTTGACGCCGGCCTTTTTGGCGGCGCGCTTGGCGGCAATCTCGTGCATCTCCTTGCCCATGCTGGACTGGTTGATGCCGAGCTGGATTGCCAGGTTGATGACGTTGCCGGTGCCCCAGTAGAGTGCCAGGCCGGAGGCGAAGTGCAACATGGTGAAGCCGAAGATGGCAGGCATCATGATGGCCATCATCTTGCGCTGTGTGGGGTCCATGCCCGGCGAGGGGGTGATGAGCTGCACCACTAACATGCTGACGATGATCAGGATGGGCAGGATGTACATGGGGTCCGGCGAGGAGAGGTCGGTGAGCCAGAACCAGTGGGCCTGGCGCAACTCGACGGCGTTGAGCAGGACGCGATAGTAGGCGAAGAACAGTGGCATCTGGATGAGCATGGGCAGGCAACTGCCATACATGTTGACGCCCTCGGTCTTGTAGAGGGCCATCATCTCGGCGTTCATCTCGGCCTTCTTGGGGTCGGTGGCCTTGAGGTGCTTATAGCGATTCTTGAGGGCGTCAACCTTGGGCTGAATGCGCATCATCTTCAGCGAGGACTTCATCATCATGAAGCGCGTGGGCAGCATGAGGAGGTTGAAGATCACAGTGACGATAATGATGGCCCAGCCCCAGTTGTTGATGCCGTCGCCGAGCATTCCGCGCAGGTAGCGCAGGGCCAGGTAGAGCGGTTTGGCGATGATTCCCAGCCAACTTCCGAACTGGATGAGCGGATCGAGCGTGGGGCCGGTGGGCTTGCCGTCGGGGCCGGTGGCGCGGATGGCCTTGAGCACGTCGGTTTCTTTAGGGCCGGCGAAGAGGCGCAGGCGGGTGATGCCGCTGGTGTCGCCCACGGCGAGGCCGATCACGTCGGCAGGCTTTTTCTGGCTGTTGGGGTCGGAGAGGTCGCTGGGCAGGTCGATGGAGTTGTGCAGCGTGACCACGGTTGTTCGCGCGGGAACGTCCGGGAGGAAGGCCGCGGCGAAGTAGAGATCCATCATGCCCGCATAGTCGTAAGGCTGATCAAGTGTCGCGCCGCTGTTGACCTTCTTGGCGTCTGTCGAATCGTCCTTGCCATCCAGAGACCAGATAAATTTGCCGTAGGCGAAGTGCATGGGTTCGGTCTGATCGCCCAGGCCGCCGGGCCAGGCCAGCAGGGCGCGGACCGGAAGGCCGTTGCGGCGGACCTGGACCTCGGCCGTCACCACGTAGCTGGCGTCGAAGCGGAAGGTCTTCACCACGTCCAGGCCGTTGGCTGCGTAGTGAAAGGTCACCGAGCCGGGAGCCTGGAGGACGCCGACGGGTGAAACAGCGCCGGAGACGGAGACCTGATAGAGCGCCTCGTTCAATTGTTTGGTCAGCTCCGGTTCATAGGTGAAGAGCGAGAGCGGCAGGCCGAAGGCGGAGGTCTTTGGATTGACCAGGTCAAGCTGCTGGCCGCCTGGGTCGGGGTGGTCCTTATACTGCTTGCCCTTCAGAATCCAGTGCTCCACCTGAGCGCCCCGGTTGGTGAAGACGATCTTCAGATTCTCGTTCTCAATCGTCGTCTCCGCCACGGCAGAGGCGGCGATGACCGGAGTGACAACTACGGGAGTCTTCACCTGCCCGGCGGCCAACTTAGGCTGGGTGGGCTGTGAAGTGGCGGCCGGTTGCGCGGGCTGCGGCTGGTTCTGGGTCTGAGCCTGGGTTGGGGCGGCGGGCGCCGGAGTGGCCGGCTGCTTGGATTTCGAGAAAAACTGGAAACCGAGGAGGACGACCAGGGCCAGTAAGGTCATCGACAGCAGGCCGCGCATGTCGCCGCCGCTGCCGCCGCTATTACCGCCCGGACCGGGAAGATTAGGATTGCTGAATTCTGCCAAGGTAGACTTCCTATTCGTAAAAGGCGCGCCGTCAGGCAGCCGCTCTTCCTATGGTAATGGTTTGTGGGGAAAGTGGCGTGGAATCGGGGCTGGAGGCACGGGGTCAAGACCGCCGCGGGTGAAGGGATGGCAGCGGAGAAGCCTCCATGCAGCCAGGGCCGTGCCGCGCAGGGGTCCGTGGGTCGCGATGGCGATGGAGGCGTACTCCGAGCAGGTGGGCAAAAACTTGCAGCCGTGGCCGGGCGAGAGCGAATGGATCGCCGGGGAGATCCAGCGTCGATAGAAGGCGAGCATGGCGAGCAGGATTTTGGTCATAGCGCCCGCGATGCTACTGGAGTGATCGGATTCTGCTTCATGCGCGCTGCCTCGACGTTGGCCTGCTGAAGGATACGCACGATCTCCGCCTCCAGTTTCGCGAATTCCATCGTGAGCACCGCGCGGCGTGGATGGAGGATGAGGTCGTAGCCTCGGGGCAACAGGTCCAGGTGGCGGCGCAGGGCCTCCTTCATGCGGCGCTTGATGCGGTTGCGCTCGTGCGCTTTGCCCAGCACCTTGCCTGCGGTAAGGCCAACACGTGGGCCGGCCGGGGTCTCGGCTGCGAGGTCGGCAGGCGATTGGGGCGCCAGGAACCAGCTCATCGATGCGGACTGGCGCTTGCGGCCGGCTGCATAGGCGCGCTGATAGTCGGCGTGCTTGCGCAGGCGCGCGCCGGTGAAAGACAGGCGCTGGTCAGGCTTGGAAGGGGTGGTCATGGCAACGGCGCGAGAAAAGTTAGCCGAAAGTGCAAGGACTTGCAACCCATTCCGGCTCCAACAAACAGCGGGGACAAAAGGCGGGGCAAAGCGGCAGGCGCGGTTTAGTCGCGGAAGCCGGCGCTGACGGCGACGCGCTTGCGGCCTGCGGCGCGGCGGCGGCTGAGGACGGCTGCGCCGGCCTTGGTCTTCATGCGCGCGCGGAAGCCGTGTGTCTTCACGCGTTTGCGGCGATTAGGTTGAAAAGTGCGCTTGGGCATGAAAATGCGCTCCAGGTTCCTGAATAAAATCTTCGCCGATAGCGGTTTTCCAAATCACGATTGCC
Source organism: Occallatibacter sp. (assembly GCA_049698655.1). GTDB lineage: Bacteria > Acidobacteriota > Terriglobia > Terriglobales > Acidobacteriaceae > Telmatobacter. The sequence continues at coordinate 15,026 of JBAVYF010000648.1, forward strand.
TGAAGCCACGATTGCCGAGTGGCTTTTTCCTTAAGAAAAAGCCACCTTGCACAAATTTGGCAAGGGCGCACGAAATTTGGAAAACCGCTCTAGACGGCAAGTACTAAGTGTATCGCAGGTTGGGCCAGGAATCCAGCGGGAAGTGCGCAGAGGGGCAATTCTGCGCGCCATCCTGCCCCTTCGACTTCGCACAGGGCAGGCCTTCGGCTCCTCACCCCAGCGAACAAGAATCGTGCGTCGGGGACCCCGGCTCCTCACCCCATCGCACAAGAATCGTGCGCCGGGGAACCCGGCTCCGCTGCGCTCCGCTCAGAATGACAGGCGAGAATCGGGCGCCCACGACCTTACACTCTCCGGTAAAATACTCTTGGATGGCCAAGATGAGCGCGACATCGGCAGGCATTCGGCAGACATTCTGGTAGCCATTGCGGCGAGTTTCACCAGCAATGGTGCAACTGAAGATGATGGCAAAAAAGTTATGTGAAAGTTTGATTGCAGGAACGCAAAGATGTGCTACTCTTGGGACCGTTCAGGAAATTTTCTCAGCGTCCCAAGGAACCAGTTTCATACGACGCCCCGAGATCGAGATGCGGGGCCGACCAGCGGCAAAATTTGACGCAAGGCCCCCGGCCTTACGCCCTGAAGGAGCCGTATCCCCAGTTTGAACTATGAACAGGCCTGGAAATGAACAGGCTGAATAAGCAAGGATCAGCACGATGGCATTCTCAATTTCGCCGGCGAC
>JBAVYF010000649.1:0-2337 GCA_049698655.1 Occallatibacter sp.
CCTCTGGAATCTGCTTGAAGGGGCGCTTGTCGCCTGGGGTGCGCGGAACCCAGACGCGGCCGCCCTCGCCGCGCGCCGACTCCGACATCAGGCGCAGCTTGTCTTCACCGGGAATGCAGGTGGGATGCACCTGAATGAACTCGCCGTTGGCGTAGTAGACGCCCTGCTGGAAGACGGCCGATTGCGCCGAGCCGGTGCAAACCACGGAGTTGGTGCTCTTGCCGAAGATAGCCCCGATGCCGCCTGTCGCCAGAATGACTGCGCCGGCAGAAAAGCTCTTCAGCTCCATAGTGCGCAGATCGAGAGCGGTGATGCCGCGCGCCACGCCCTTGGAGTCGAGAACAGCGGAGAGAAACTCCCAGCCCTCGTACTTCTTCACTTTGCCTTCGGCCTCATAGCGGCGAACCTGCTCATCGAGCGCGTAGAGCAACTGCTGCCCGGTGGTGGCTCCGGCAAAGGCTGTGCGGTTGTAGAGCGTGCCGCCGAAGCGGCGAAAATCGAGCAGCCCCTCGGGGGTGCGGTTGAAGGGCACGCCCATGCGGTCGAGCAGGTCGATGATGGCCGGCGCGGCCTCGCACATCAGCTTGTCCGGCGTCTGGTTGGCCAGAAAGTCGCCGCCGTAGATGGTGTCGTCGAAGTGCTTCCAGGTGGTGTCGCCCTCGCCCTTTAAATTCTTTGCCGCGTTGATGCCGCCCTGCGCGCAAACCGAGTTAGAACGCTTGACCGGGACAATCGAGAACAGGTCAACGCTGCCGCCGGCCTCGGCGATCTTGATCACCGCCGAAAGTCCCGCCAGTCCTCCGCCAACCACGATAATTCTGGGTGCTGCCATTGATAATCTTCCTTTCGGCCTGAAGCGTGGCCGCTTAAATCGAAACAGTTCCAGCAGGTGCCGGAGTATGTACAAACGAGACGGCCGGAACCGGGTTCTCCGGCGTGTTCTTGTACTTCGGATCCACAACAAATGCCCACATGCTGGCCAGGCCCAGAATCGCCAGGCCCAAACCCAGCGCCACGCAGACGTAGCCGAAGCGCTTGCGCGCATTGACGCCGGGCGTGATGCCCCACTTGGCCGCGAAGAGCCAGACGCCGTAAGCAAAGTGCCAGCAGATGGCGATCATGGCGACGATGTAGACGGCCAGCATCCAGGGATTGGCCAGCTCCACCTGCACCTTGTGGAAGGCGGCGTAAGGATTCTCAGGAAGCATGATGCCCATGAAGCGCTGACGGAGGACGTGCTGCAGGATGTAAGCGAAGGCGATGAGGCCGGTGTAGCGCTGGGCGGTGTAGAGCCAGTTCCCTGCCCAGGGATAGTAGACGATGTTCGACTTGCCGCGCAGCCAGATCCAGACGCCGTAACAGGCGTGATAAAGAAGGGGCAGAAAGATGAAAGCCCACTCCAGCACGCGCACCAGCGGAAGGCTGTTGAGAAACTTGACCTGCGCGCCGTAGGCGATGGGGCCTTTGAGGGCCTCGAAGTTCGAGAGCAGATGCTCCAGTAGGAATGCGCCGAGGGGGATGATGCCCAGGAGCGAATGCAGCTTGTGCCAGAGAAAGGACGATCCCTCTCCCGCGCGCAGCGGCTGAACGCCGCGACGAACGGTGGGCGCGGCAGAGTGTTGAGCAGTTGCCATGACGGTGTCAGCTCCTAAAGGCTCCAAGTCCAGATTTTGGGTCCAGATTCCGGGAGGCGGCGTTTCAATATGAAGGACAAGAAAACGCGATTTGATTTTCGATTCATTATTGGTGTCCCAGGTCACCTTCGTCAACCCACGCAGTGGGGCCTGATTTGTTGCGTTTTGAAAAAACGGGCAGGTCAGAAGCCCGGAAGCGCTAGCAGCGCCGCAATGGCCCGTCCGCGATGGCTGAGCGTGTGCTTGGATTCCATGTCCAGTTCGGCCATGGTGCGGTTGAGCGCGGGCAGGTAGAAGAGCGGGTCGTAACCAAAGCCGCCCGTGCCGCGCGGCGATTCAAGAATCAGCCCTTCGACCGCGCCCTCGGCGGTGTGCAGAACTACGCCGTCGCGCGCGGCTGCCAGCACGCAACGATAGCGTGCGGTCCGCTTGCTCTGCGGAACGCCGGCCAGCCGGAGCAGCAGCTCCATATTGTTCCATACATCTGTGTTGTCTTTGGCGCTGGTCGAGTCAGTCATTCCGGAATCGGCGGCAAAGCGGGCCGAGCGCACGCCGGGTTCGCCGTTGAGGGCATCCACCTCCAGCCCGGAGTCGTCGGCCAGCACCCATTCCCCGAGGGCAAAGCGGGAGTAGTAAACCGATTTGAGCGTCGCGTTCGCGGCAAAGGTCAGGCCGTTCTCCTCCGGCGCGGGGATCTCTTCCA
>JBAVYF010000650.1:0-2323 GCA_049698655.1 Occallatibacter sp.
GGAAGACGACAGCGACAGAGCGCATCCTGTTTTACACGGGCATCACGCACCGCATCGGCGAAGTGCATGAGGGCACGGCGACCATGGATTACATGGAGCAGGAGCAGGAGCGCGGCATTACGATTACCTCGGCGGCCACCACCTGCACCTGGCGCGACGTTCTCATCAACATCATCGATACCCCCGGCCACGTGGATTTCACCGCCGAGGTGGAGCGCAGCCTTCGCGTGCTGGATGGCGCGGTGGCGCTGTTTGATTCCGTTTCCGGCGTGCAGCCGCAGACGGAGACCGTGTGGCGCCAGGGCGACAAGTACAAGGTGCCGCGCATTTGCTTCGTCAACAAGATGGACAAGAACGGCGCCGACTTCGAGCACGTTCTGGACAGCATCCGCAAGCGCCTGGGCGCGCGGCCGGTGGCGTTGCAGATTCCCATTGGCGCCGAGGCTAACTTCAAAGGCGTCATTGACCTGATCGAGATGAATGCCGTCGTATGGCACGACGAGACCATGGGCGCCGAGTTCTCCATCGAACCGATTCCCGCCGCGTTGCAGAAAAAGGCAGAGGCCTTCCGTCTGCAGTTGATAGAGGTGATCGCCGAGACCGACGACGTGCTGCTGGAAAAATTTCTCGAGGGCGAAACCCCGACGATTGCCGAACTGAAGTCCGGCATCCGCCAGGCCACCATCGATCTGAAGGTCTTCCCGGTCATCTGCGGAAGCGCATTCAAAAACAAAGGTATCCAGACGCTGCTGGACGCGGTGGTCGATTACCTGCCCAGCCCGCTGGACAAGCTCCCGGTCGAGGGCATCGATCCCCACCATCTCAGCCATACGGTTACGCGCAAGCCGGACGATCACGAGCCGCTTGCCGCTCTGGCCTTCAAGATCATCAACGATCCCTTCGGCAAGCTGGGCTTTGTCCGGGTCTATTCGGGCTCGCTCAAGACCGGCGAAACGGTGCTCAATCCCCGCACCGGCAAGACTGAGCGCATCGGCCGCCTGGTCAAGATGCACGCCGACAAGCGCGAGGACGTGACCGAGATTATGGCCGGCGACATCTGCGCTTGCGTGGGCATGAAGGATCTGAAGACCGGCGACACCCTGTGCGCGCCGCATCACCCCATCGCCCTGGGCGCCATCGTTTTCCCGGAGACGGTCATCTCGGTGGCCATCGAGCCCAAGACCAAGGCCGACCAGGAGAAGATGGGCGTTGCTCTCTCGCGGCTGGCCGACGAGGATCCCACCTTCAAGGTGCGCACCGACGAAGACTCCGGCCAGACAATCATCAGCGGCATGGGCGAACTGCATCTGGAAATTCTTGTGGACCGCATGAAGCGCGAACACAAGGTCGAGGCCAATGTGGGCGAGCCCAAGGTGGCCTTCCGCGAGACCATCCGCAAGAAGGCCGAGGCCGAGGGCAAGTACATTCGCCAGACCGGCGGCTCGGGCAACTACTGCCACTGCAAGCTGAGGGTCGAGCCCAACGCGCCGGGCGCCGGCTACGAGTTTATCAATGAAATCAAGAGCGGTTCGGTGCCCAGGGAGTACATCAAGCCCATCGATCAGGGCGTGCAGGGCGCGCTCGAGCTGGGCATCCTGGCCGGCTATCCGCTGGTGGACGTCAAGGTAACCCTGTATGACGGCAGCTACCACGAAGTGGATTCCAACGAAATGGCCTTCAAGTTTGCCGGCTCCATCGCTTTCAAGGAAGCCGCGCGCAAGGCCAGCCCCGTGCTGCTTGAGCCGGTGATGGCCGTCGAGGTCACCGTCCCCGAAGAGCACATGGGCGTGATCATCGGCGACATCAACTCGCGCCGCGGGCGCATCGAGGGCATGGAGCATCACGCCGGCTCGCAGGTCATCAAGGCGATTGTGCCGCTCAAAGAGATGTTCGGCTACGTGAACGACATTCGGTCGTCCACCCAGGGCCGCGCGTCGTATTCGATGCAGTTTGCAAGGTATGAAGAGGCTCCGCGCATGATTGCCGACGAGATTATCGGCCGCGCGCAGGGCAAGTGAAACGAGTTGTCAGTGGTCAGTTGTCAGTTTGCGATGCAGAAGAGAAACTGATGAGCTATGAGTGAGCATGATGCAACTGAAAACTGACCACTGATCACTAAACACTAGTTTTGGGGCTGGAGCCGGAACGCCGGCGCCCCTGGTTGAAACAGGCAGTAAGAGCTACAAGAGGATTTGGAGAAGGCCATGGGCAAGGAAAAGTTTGATCGCAGCAAGCCGCATGTGAACGTGGGGACGATTGGCCACATCGATCACGGCAAGACGACGTTGACGGCGGCCATCACCAAGGTATTGCAGAAGCACAA
>JBAVYF010000651.1:0-3225 GCA_049698655.1 Occallatibacter sp.
CCGATCCAGGCCATGATCACTCCCCGCCAGGAGCTGACGCTACACTTTGATCGCGACCAGGCCGGCCAATTGCTGGCCGCGCAGGGCGACGCGGGCAAGCGGATTGACGCCGGGCGCGCATCGCTGGCCATCATCTATTCCTACGGCGACTTCACCGCCGCCACCAGCTTTGTGCGCTCCGACGACCCCGCGGCGCGACCCATTGAGATTACCCGCGACAGTTGCGTGCCCGCCAACAAGGTTCTGGCTCTCTTCAAAAATCCACTGGGCAACCTTGAGGCTGCGCAAACCGCGCCGTTGAAGATTGAGAAAGCGCTGGTAGGCCAGGTGCCCAGCGAGAGCCACGGTTGGCGGGTGGCCGTGGGGCTGTTCCTGTTCATGGGATTCTTCGCGGTGGGGCCGGGTGTCTGCGTGTGGCTGGCCCTATCGGAGTTGATGCCCACCCGCATCCGCTCCAACGGAATGAGCATCGCTCTGGTGCTGAACTTGTTGGCCTCCACCACGCTGGCCGGAATCTTTCTGCCCTTCGTCAGCAAGCACGGCTACTCGTCCATGTTCTTCCTCTACGCCGGATTTACGGTGGTCTACTTCATCGTTGCGGCGTTCTTTTTGCCGGAGACCAAAGGCAAGACGCTGGAAGAGATTGAGGCTCATTTCGAGGGGAAAACGGCCAGCATCGCAGATTAACAGTTTGCGTGCGCTTGGCTGGAGTGGGTATCTTTGTGATGCGGCTTGAGCGATTGCTGGAAAGAGATTCATGGACGTATTAAAACGGCTTTTCGAGCAGCATTACCGGGTGCCGGCTGAAGTTGTGCAGCCGCTTCAGGGCCAACTCGGCAGCTCGGGACGAGCCATCGTGCGGCTTACCGGCGGGAATTTCAGCGCCATCGGCATTCTGTATCCGGTGCGGGAGGAGAATGTCGCTTTCCTGGAGTTCTCCCGGCATTTTCACCGGCGCGGATTGCCGGTGCCGGAGATTTATGCGGAGGATTTGAGCCAGGGCGCGTACCTGGAAGAAGACCTGGGCGACACGACGCTCTTCGATTTTCTCGTGGAAAATCGCGCTGGCGGGGCCATCGCTCCGCAGGCGATTGAAGCCTATCGCAAGGTGGTGGCCGAGCTGCCGCGTTTTCAGGTGGAGGCGGGCCGGGATCTGAATTACAAGGTGTGCTATCCGCGCGACCGCTTCGATCGCCAGTCCATCGCCTGGGATCTGAACTATTTCAAGTATTATTTTCTGCGGCTGGCCGGCATCCCTTTCAACGAACAGGCGCTGGAACATGATTTCAGCCGCCTGACGAAGTTTCTGCTGGGCGCCAGAGCTGATTATTTTCTCTATCGTGATTTCCAATCGCGCAATGTGATGTTGCGCGACGGGCGGCCGTATTTTCTGGACTACCAGGGCGGGCGCAAAGGCGCGCTGCAATACGACATAGCTTCTTTGCTCTACGATGGCAAGGCTGATCTGCCGTCGGAGCTGCGCCAGGAGTTATTGGACCACTATCTCGACTGCCTGGGCAGAACCATCGACTTACAGCGCGACGCGTTCATGGAGCACTATTACGCGTACGTTTACGTGCGCATTTTGCAGGCCATGGGAACCTATGGCTTTCGCGGGTTTTATGAGCGCAAGCCCCATTTTCTGCTGAGTGTGCCGTATGCGCTGAAGAACCTGCGCTGGCTGGCTCATAACGTCAAGCTGCCCATCGCGTTGCCGGCGCTGATGGATGCGCTGCAAGGCATGTTAGCGTCGGAAAAATTGCAGGGCCTGGCTTCTTCCGCCGAACGTTTGAAGGTGCGGATCTTCAGTTTCAGCTTCCACCGCGAAATTCCCACCGATGAGTCAGGGAACGGCGGCGGATATATCTTCGATGCGCGCAGTCTTCCGAATCCGGGGCGGGAAGAACAGTTCCGGCAGTTGACCGGCAAGGACGCGGCGGTCATCGACTATCTCAATCAGCAGGCGAGCGTGCACCAGTATCTGGCCAACGTCCAGTCGCTTGTGGATGCCAGCGTGAGCAGTTATCAGCGCCGCGGTTTCAAAAATCTTATGGTCTCGTTCGGCTGCACCGGCGGCCAGCATCGCTCCGTGTATCTTGCGGAGCAGTTGGCGCAGCATTTGCGCGCCAGCGGCGGAGTGGAAGCGGTGGTGCGGCATATCGAACTGGAGAAAATGGAACTGGACAAGATGGAACTGGAGAAGATGGGCCGATGAAGGCGATGATCCTGGCCGCCGGCCTGGGCACGCGTCTGCGGCCACTCACCAACGACCGCCCCAAGGCGCTGGTCACCGTTGCCAGCCGCACGCTGCTGGAGATCGCGCTCTGCCGCTTGCGCTCCTTTGGCGTGCGTGAGGTGATTGTCAACGCGCATCATCATGCGGAGATGATTGTCGAGTACCTCAAAGCCCACGACAACTTCGGCATGAGAATTGAACTCTCTCGCGAAGAGGAGTTGCTGGACACCGGCGGCGGCCTGAAGAAAGCCGCCCATTTTTTTCGCGACAGCTTGCAGGAGCCGTTCCTGCTGCACAATGTCGATGTCATCAGCATGATCGATCTGGGGCAGATGGCGACGTTCCACATGGAACATTCCGCCCTCGCCACGCTGGCCGTTCAGGAGCGGGAAACTTCGCGCTATCTGCTCTTTGACGAACAGGCCCAGCTCTGCGGCCGTCGAGTTGGGCGCGCCCCGAAGGCTGAATTTGGCGAGGATCAATTCGTGCGGCCTGCGCAACAAATTCAGGCTCTGGCCTTTTCCGGCATCCACGTCATCTCTCCCAAAATCTTCGCGAAGATGGGTGAAGAAGGCGCGTTTTCCATCATCGACGCCTATCTGCATCTGGCCTCCCAGGGAGAAAAGATTATCGCCTTTCGTGCCGACGGATGCTACTGGCGCGATCTCGGCCGGCCAGAGAACCTCCTCGAAGCCGCCCAGGATCTGGCCAGCGGAAAATACTCTGAGACTTAACGGATCAGCGCGTGGTGTTCCAGGTCCCAAAAGCGGGATCTGGGCATCAGGCCGGCGAAAAAGCGGCCATTTCAGATCAACGATGGCTCCTTTTCGGCGAAAAACCGGATTTTCCCGGTGATTTTCAGAGGCCAAATCTCACGATGCGGGATATTTTGGGGTGGAAAATTTTCCACAGGCATTGATTTCAAACGAGTTAAAAATAATCTGCAAGGATTCAGGGAATATTTATACCCCAGGGGGGTAGAGGGGGGG
>JBAVYF010000652.1:0-2044 GCA_049698655.1 Occallatibacter sp.
CTTGTAGTCCGACCGGCTGTCTCTATGTTGTTTCCGAGAGATAATCTCCGGTTTGCCGACAATTCGTTCGGAATAGCGATCTCCCAAAGTCAATGCGGCAACCATCGCGTTAGAATGCTGCCAGCGATTGGCAGGGCCATAACGTCAGTCATTCCGAGAGTGCGCAGTCTTCCAGGCGAGGATGCGTTCGTCAACCTTTGTGCGCTCGGCCGGGGTCAATTTTGTGATCATGAAATCACGAATATGTTGCGCATTGGTCAGCATATCGCCTTTAAGTTTTGGTAAAGCGATGGTCATCCAGAAGTAAGTTTCATCTGTCCTCCCGTGATCAATTATGGCCAGATTGTATTGAGAGCTTGTGTCGCCTTGTTCAGCAGCTTTACGGTACCATTCAGCGGCTAGATTCTCGTCTAATGGAAGTCCGTACATCCCTGTTCCATAGCCTACGCCCAACTGGAATTCAGCATCCACTGCTCCTGCTTTTGCAGCCTTACGAACATATTCCATCCACTTGGCGTCGTCTTTTTGAACGCCTTTGCCTTCATGATAGATCGCTGCAATATTATCGAGCGCCTGCGGATTGTTGTGGGCTGCAGATTTTAGATACCAGCTGAGACCTTGCGCATAATCTTGCGAAACGCCCTTTCCGTGCATATAGCAAAACCCAAGCGAGAGCTCGGCGGGATCGTAATCCTGCTCGGCTGCCTTGCGATACCAGAAGACTGCTTGAGTAAAATCCTGTGGTACGCCCGAGCCGTATTCATACGCAACGCCAAGATTATGTTGTGCCGGAACGGAGCCGTTGTTGGCGGCCTTTGTAAACCATTCAAAGCCCGCTTTCGGGTCTTCGGGGACTGCGATACCACGACTATAGAATATTCCCAGTTTCTCCTGTGCATAGGGAACATCCTGTTTAGCGGCTGCGGAAAATAATTCGAACGCGGCCTTGAGATCCTTTGGCACACCGTCGCCTTTTTCATATAACTCGGCAAGGCTGACCATTGCTTCGGGATGCCCTGCCTCTGCAGCCTTTACAAACCACTCCGCTGCTTGTCGATGGTCAACTGGGACTCCTATACCATAAATGTAGGATTGGCCCATATTGTAGAGGGCGTTTGGTAGGCCTTGCTCAGCGGCTTGACGAAGCCAGGAGATGCTCATCACCTGATCCGGGGGAACGCCTTCACCTTTTCGATATGCAACTGAGACGAGGAATTCCGCTTCGGCATCGCCAGCTTTAGCTTTGGCTAGCAATGTGGGATCGATGCCGGACTGGATACCGAGTACACTTGATTGAGCGGAAAGTAGGACAGGAGCCAAAATAAAGATCAAACAAAAGAGTGGAATTGCCACGAAAGTTTTCATAAATTAGCATAATCATAACTCCTAAAAGTAGTAAAGAATCGCTTAATTTATCCCAATAGCCCTCGTCAATTACTCTCTCGTCAACAATCGACGTAACAGGAGAACGTCGGCGCACTCGCTGGGCACTGCTGGGCGAGCAGCCGACCTCTCAACACTCCCAACCGTTACACTAGAGGCAGGACTCTTCCCGCCTGGACTTGCCCCTTGCAGCCGCCTCTCTCCAACCTGAATCCCGAACAGCGCGCCGCCGTCGAGGCCACCGAAGGGCCACTGCTCATCCTGGCCGGGGCCGGCTCAGGCAAGACCCGCGTCATCACCAGCCGGATTGCGTGGCTGATCCGCGAGAAGGGCGTCGCGCCGGACTCCATTCTGGCCGTCACCTTCACCAACAAGGCTGCCAGCGAGATGGGAGAGCGCGTGGACCGGCTGCTTGGCCACTCCTCGCTGGCCCGGCCACTGCTCTGCACCTTCCACTCCTTCTGTGTCCGCATTTTGCGGCGCGACATTGAAGCTCTCAAAGTCGGTAGCGACGGCCTGACCCGCTCTTTTGCCATCTACGATGAGAACGACCAGTTGGCGATCGTCAAGCAGATCATGAAGCGCATGGGCCTGGACACCAAGCAGCTCACCCCCCGCGCGGTTCTGGGCCGCATCTCCTGGGCCAAGAGCCACATGGTCG
>JBAVYF010000653.1:0-6642 GCA_049698655.1 Occallatibacter sp.
GACCAGGAAGAGCAAAAACAAAGCCAAAAAAAATACATTCATGAAGAATGCTTCATCGCCTCTGATGCCGATCGAGTCAGCTATCGCCATCGCGATAAGGCTCAATATAAAGACACCCCACGTCGCCCACAGGAAGATATCTATGCTCCGGATTGTCAGTGCCTGCCACTCTTTGAATACCTCTGAAGGCACGCCGGGAAAGCGTTCGGGCGTGAGGCTTTTGATCTTGGGACGGCGAATCGCATATACAATCCCCAGAACCATAAGAATGAGCTGCAACATCGCTTTCCTTCCTTCCCGGCGTCGCACGTCATCCGCGAGCGAATTATATTCTATGGAAAACCAAAACTGACCAATTTTTTGTCCTTTCTCCGGCAGGCAAACAGGAGCACCCGTTCGCGCTATTTGAACGGCCGGACAGCCGCGGGCTGATCTGCGCCGACCTGACCGGCCTTGATGTCGGCTACGAAGAAATTCTCGCCGTGGGCGGGACTGCCGGAGAGACGGCGTAACATGGCCAACTGGCCCACATGGGTGAGCGCGTCGGCCACCGGGCCCTGGAAGATTCTCTCTGCCGGGGCGTGAAGCGGCGCATCAGAGGCCAGAAAGGCGTCCAGAGTCTGGAGCGACTGGAAAAATCGCTGCTGCTCCTCGGCCCAGGGGCGGGGCTGTGCGGGCCGCCAACGCTCCTCGCCGATGGCCGCGCTCAGAGCCCAGTCGAAGAGGTCGCCCATGTGGGCCAGAATCTGCACTGGGAGACGGCCAGCGGCGGCAAAACCGGCAAAGTGATCGGGAGCGCCTTCCAGGGCGCGGGCGGCCCGGTAGGCAACGGTGGCCAGCGTGTGGCGCAGCAGTTCGCGTTTCTCATCCATACGGGAAACTATAGCGCCTGAGACCGGGCGCAAGCCCTGCCTTTTGTAGTAAACTGAAAGTTCTGAGTCCAAAAGCAGGAATAATCCAATGTCCATTCATCCCATAATGCAGCGCCTGGCAGACAAGCTCAAACGCACCGACCTCCCCGAGTTCGTGCCTGGCGACCAGGTTCGCGTCCAAGTCAAGATCAAGGAAGGCGACAAGGAACGCTTGCAGGCCTTTGAAGGCCTGGTCATCGCCATCAACAAAGGCCCCCAGGGCACGTTTACCGTGCGCAAGATGAGCTTTGGCCAGGGCGTGGAGCGCATCTTCCCCTTCAACTCCAGGGTGGTCGACAAGATCGAGAAGATTCGCAGCTACAAGGTGCGCCGCGCCAAGCTGTTCTATCTCCGCGATCTGCGCGGCAAGGCAGCCCGCCTGAAGGAAGTGGGCCGCGTGGTGGCCAAGGCCTAGGCCGTCTCCATCTTTTGTTGCTTAACAACCCTGGCTCTGGCCGGGGTTGTTTTTTGGAGGGGCTTGCAGTGCATCCTACCCTGACAAAATGCAGGTCCTTCGACTCCGCTCTCCACCCCAGCGACGAAGACCTGTCGCCGGGGGCCCCGCTGCGCTTCGCTCAGGATGACAGGCGAGGCAGGTGCATCCGGCTGTTGGCTGTTAGCTGTAAGCTGTATAGGGACCGATGAATCCGACCGAACATACCCGCCTTCACACCTTTGAGGAGACACTCCTGAGCGCCCGCCGCACCATGGTGCTCAGCGAGATTCTCAGGCTGGCCGTGGACAGTTTCCGCTCCAACAAAATCCGCTTTGCGCTGACCGCGCTGGGCATGGTCATCGGCACCGCCTCGGTGATCCTGGTGGTGACCATTGGGCTGACCGGCAAGCAATTCATTCTTCAGGAACTTCAGAAGCTGGAGACCAACTCGGTGGAGCTGGAGTACAACGGCGGCGGGGCGATGGGCGCCGAGCGCACGGTCTTCAACGACTACCTCACCCGCGAGGACGAGAAGGCCGTGCTGACGCAGGTGCCCGGGGTGATGTACTCCTCACCCGTCATGGAGATGCACGCCCCCATCAGCTATGGCCGGGGCGTGGTCAAAGATACGCTGGTGCTGGGTGTTAGCCCCCAGTATCAGCAGATTCGCAATCTGGTCATGCCCGCGGGACGCTTTCTGGACGAGACGGACGACTCCGCCCACATCAAGTGCGCCGCGATCACCGAGAAATTTGCCCATGACCGGTTTGGCGGCGCGGATTCTGCCGTGGGGCAGAGTTTCGAGATCAGCGGCATTCCCTTTACCGTCATCGGCGTCTTCAAGCAGAGCGTGGACGACATGGGCATGTCGGAGATTCAGGACCAGACCATCCTGATTCCTTATTCGGTGGCCCGCTACTTTACCGGAACCGAAAACGTGAAGCAGATTTACTTTTCCATGCACAGCATGGACGAGGTGACGGAAGCCGCCGGCGAGATCAAGCGCATCGTCCAGGCGCGCCACCGGCCCGGCTCCGTTTATTCGACGCAGACCCTCAAGGAGGTTCTGACGACGGCCGCGAAGGTTGCCGACATCCTGACCGCTGTGCTGTTTCTGGTTTCCGCCGTCACGCTGATGGTGGGCGGAGTGGGCATCATGAACATCATGCTGGCCACTGTGCGGGCCCGCACCCGCGAGATCGGCATCCGCAAGGCGCTGGGCGCCACTTACCGGGAGATCAAGTACCAGTTTCTGGCCGAGGCGGTCATTATCTCGCTGATCGGCGGCATCGCCGGCACTATCGTGGGGCTGGCCGTGCCGCTGTCGGTTCGCGTCTTCACCGACTATGAGCTGCCCATCTCCGTCTGGTCGGTCGCCATCGCCCTGGCCGCGGCCACGTCTGTGGGCGTTTTCTTCGGCACGGTGCCGGCCACCCGCGCCGCCCAGTTGGACCCGGTTGAGGCGCTGCGAGATGAGTGAGCCTGAGCGTCCGGCGACCGGCCCCGGCGACGAACCGCCCCAACCCCTTCCAGAGGACAGGCCCGCCCAGGGGCCGAGCCTCAAGCTGCTCTATGGGCTGCTGGCCCTGGCCCTGGCTGCCGCCATCGGCTTTGCCCTGCTGATTGTGCTGCCCTTCTACCATCGGCGGTAATGGAAGGCGAGGATTCTCAGCCCCGCGGAATCTCGCGCCCGGCAATCAGCACCGGAATTCCATCCACTATCGGGTAGACGCGGCCACAGGCTACGCAGATGAGCTGGACCTCTTCGAGGCGCAGAGCGCCGAGACAGGCCGGGCAGGCCAGTTGATTTACTACGGAAAGATCAAACGCGAAAGGCAGGCTTGAATTGACAGGCATAAGGCCCTTACTGGATGGTCGCGCCGGAGTTGGCAGGCGGATTGGAAGGGGCTTCCGCGCCGGCCACAGGACCGCCTAACTTCGGGTAGCTGGCAAACTCAGCTTCGATGCGCTGGTTGGTACCGGCCTTGGCGGACTCGTAGGCCACGCGAATGCCGTTGAAGATGGCGCGGTCGTTGGAGGAGCCGTGGCCGATGATGCAGACCCCGCGCACGCCCAGCAGGTGCGCGCCGCCGTACTCTCTGTAGTCCAGGCGGTGGCGGAATTCGTTGAAGGCGCGGCGCGAGAGCAGCGCTCCCACCTGGGCGGTGACGGTGCGTTTCAGCGACTCGCGCAGCACGTCGCGCACAAAGCGGCCGACTCCCTCGCTGGTCTTCAGCGCCACGTTGCCCACAAAGCCGTCGCAAACAATCACGTCCGCCAGGCCGCTGAAGATGTCGCGCCCCTCGACGTTGCCGATAAAGCGGATGGGCAGCGCCTTGAGCAGCGGAAAGGCCTCGCGGGTCAGTTCATTGCCCTTGGTCTCCTCTTCGCCAATGGAGAGCAGGCCCACGCGCGGCTCGTCGATTTTGAGCACAGTGCGGGCATAGATCTCGCCCATCACGGCAAATTGCGCCAGGTTCTGCGCCTTGCAGTCCACATTGGCGCCCACGTCAAGCAGGACGCACGGATTGCCAGTGGAGCTGGGCATGGGGGTGGCCAGCGCCGGCCGGTCCACTCCGGGCAGGGCGCCCAGCACCATTTTGGCCGTGGCCATGGCCGCGCCGGTGTTGCCGGCAGTGACAAAACCGGCAGCCTTGCCCTCGCGCACCAGCTTAAGTCCCACGCGAATGGAGCTGTCCTTTTTGGTGCGGACGGCATGCGCCGCCTTCTCCTCCATGCCGATGCGTTCTGAGGCATGGTGGATGACGATGGGCAGGTCTTCGTTTTCCAGATGATCGTCGAGAATGTCGCGCAACTCCGCCTCAGGCCCTACCAGGTGGACCCGCACCGGCAGCGCGCGGCAGGCGAGGATGGCCCCGCGAATCTCCGCCTCCGGAGCTTTATCGGTGCCTACGGCGTCTAGCGCGATATCGATGAGCATAAGCGCAGAAATTTACTTTTCGGCTTCCTTGACATCGACCACGGCGCGGCCCTTGTACTCGCCGCACTTGGGGCAGGCGCGATGGGGCAGCTTCTTCTCGTGGCAAGCGGGGCACTCAGAGACACCCACGGCGGTCAGAAAGTCGTGAGAGCGGCGAAGCGCGGTGCGGCGCGTTGAGTGGCGCCTCTTCGGATTAGGCATAACAAAAATTCCTTTCGTGTCTCGGCCCGCTTCAGGCAGCCCAAGCCGGTTCTGGCCGGCTTCAGGCCATACGGGGTCTTGGTTGCCTTCCGGCAAGGGCTTCGGCACCCATAAATTATCCAGATGTACTCTGGGGGCTTGCTTAGCTGGACTCGATCCGGCCGCGGAGTCCTGCCAGCGCTTCCCAGCGGGGGTCGCTCGGGCCCACATCGCAGGAGCAGGGCTGGCTGTTGCGGTTCGCACCGCAGCGCGGGCAAAGTCCCTTGCAGTCCGGCTTGCACAGCGTCCTGACCGGCAGGGACAAAAGCACCTGCTCGCGCAGCACATCCTCAAGCGCAAGGCTGTCTTCTTGATAATAACCGATTTCGGTCTCCGGCGCAGTAATGGAGCGTTCCGAGGGGTCGGCATCGGCGGCCGCGGGGCGGAAGATCAGGTCGAATTCGGCCTCGAGCGGAATCTCGACCGGCTCGATGCAGCGGGCACAGGGAACCTGGAATTTGCCGGCAAATCGGCCCTTGAGGCGGATATCGGCCACAATATCCCTGGGGCCCCGGTGCTCGTGCAGCACCTCGGCATGGCCGGAGGCAGCCAACTGCCCGTGCTGCTCGGCCTCTTCGCCTAAATCCACCTCTCCCGGAGCCAATTCCAGGTCGAAGTCGATCGGCTCCCGTTCCAGTTCGCTAACCTTGAATTCCATGGTATGAGCCTACGGCGCGGGCGCGAGGCAGTCAATGCGCCGCCGCAGGGCAAGGCGCAGTCGCTGTCCCCGGCCCTGCCAGAGGGCCTCCGATCGTTCCCCGGAACAAAAGTACTCAAGTCCGGCCGTCTTGCGCCGATGAAATCCACAAGTCACTTGAGAAAGGGTTACTGGCATGCAATGGCTGCGCAATCTCCCCGTCTCCCGCAAGTTCATCGTCGCTTTCGGCATCGTCTGCGGTCTCTGCATCGTGCTGGGCGTCTTCACGCTCATCACCTTCCACAGCATTTCCGCCAAGAGCGAGAATGTAAGCAACAATGCCCTGCCCGCAGTGATCGCCCTGGCGAATACCAGTTCGGCGGCCCACAACGCGCGGCGCGCGGATCTCGATCTTCTGCTGTGCCAGACTCCGGAGTGCACTGCCCAGCATAATGCTGACCGCCAAAAGGCCTTCGCCGACTATCAGGCAGGCATCAAGGCGTACGAACCGAGGATCAGTTATCCAGGGGAGCGCGAACTCTACCAGAAGTTCACAACGGCCTGGGCACAGTACCAGGAGGCCAGCGACCGCGCCAACGCCATGCTGGCGGCCGGCAAAATCGGCGATGGCCTTGACCTACTCACCACGAACGCCGTCCAGGCTAGCTATAGCGCGGCGTTTGCGGGATTGGACGAGGATCTTCAACTCAACGCGAAATCCGGCACGGAACAGTCCCAGGGCGCGACCAGCGCAAGCACCCGCGCCACCTGGGTCAGCAGCGGGGTCACCCTGCTGATCGTTCTGCTCTGCGCGGTGATCGGCGGGGTTCTCACGAGGGAGATCGCGCCGCGGTTGGGTAGAATTATGGCCGCCCTGGAATTTTTTGCGGCCAAGGATCTGACGGCGAGCGTTAGAGTCACCGGAACCGATGAGATTGGCCGCCTTGGCGAGGCATTCAACACCAGCGTAGCCTCCACGCGCGCCGTTCTCCAGTCGGTGGCTCAGGGCGCGGAGACGCTCTCGGCGGCTACTACCGAGATCAGCGCCCGTTCAGTCCAGGCCGCCGGCAATGCCAATACCCAGTCCAGCAAGACCAACCAGATTGCCGCGGCGACGCAGGAGATGACGGCGACCATCGGCGAGATCAGCCACAATGCCGAGAGCGCCGCCAGCGCCAGCCGCGAGTCAGCCGAGACTGCCGAACATGGCGGAGCGGTGATGCAGGCCGCCGCCATGACCATGGAGAAGATTGCCGCGGCCACCAGCACCGTCTCGGAGAAGATGACCTCGCTGGCCCATCGCTCCGAGGAGATAGGCAAGGTGGTCAACGTCATTCAGGAGATCAGCGAGCAGACCAACCTGCTGGCGCTGAACGCGGCCATTGAAGCGGCCCGCGCCGGGGAACATGGACGCGGATTCGCCGTCGTCGCGGGCGAGGTTCGCCGCCTGGCCGAGCGCACCAAGGGCGCCACCGAG
>JBAVYF010000654.1:0-2179 GCA_049698655.1 Occallatibacter sp.
GTCAACGGCCGCAAGCCGAGTGAAGATGTGGTGGCGCTAGCCAACAGGACAGGGATCGGACTTTTCAGCTACGACCTGGACTCTTGGGCGTTCGCAAAGAAACTCGTCAATCTCGGGTTCGAATGACCCTTGCAGCGGGCGGGAGTATGTTGACCCGCCGAACTGCGGAGTAACAGGCATGCGGTTGGACATGGTTCGAGATCTTTTCAGGTGCGAAGTGCTGACTGGCGCTGACGCGCTCGATACCGAAATAGACATGGCCGTGGCCTCCGACGCGATGAGCGTCGTGCTTGCTTCTCCCCATCCTCGGGCGTTGATGATTACCGGACTGACCAACATCCAGTCGGTGAGAACGGCGCAGATATCGCACCTGCCGGCCATCCTGTACGTGCTAGGCGGCCGGCCCACGGAAGCGACGGTCAAGCTCGCTCGCGACAACAAGACGGTTCTGCTCTCGACCGAGTTCGGAATGTTTAATTGCTGCGGCATCCTGTACAGTCACGGCATCAGGGGTGGTATCTAATATGCCCGAAGAGCTGCTCAGAAAGACCTTCGAAATACAAGGGGGGAATTTCGAGAATGCCGGAGAGCAGTCTACGGAGGTGACGACGATTCTCAAGGATCTCGATATCGACCCGAACAGCATCCTGCGAGTTGGAATTGTATCCTTCGAAGCGGAGATGAACGTTGTGATGTACGCGCACCGGGCCACCCTGACGTTAGTGGTGAGGGACCAGGAGATCGCTGTGGAAGTGGCCGACGAGGGACCCGGGATCCCCGACATCGAGTTGGCGATGCAGCCAGGCTACTCGACGGCTTCCGATGAGATGCGCGAGATGGGATTCGGCTACGGCCTGGGGCTTCCGAATATCAAGAAGAACTCCGACGTCTTCTCGCTGCAATCCGAGGTTGGGAAAGGCACGAGGGTTCACTCGATCATCCGGTTGATTTCGTATGGATAAACCCACTCATGGATTCAGGATCGACCGGGAGAAGTGCCAGGGGTGCCTCTCATGTATGCGGGTGTGTCCGACCCACGCGATCCGAGTCAAGGACGCGAAGGCGCAGTACCAACCCGATCGTTGCATCGACTGCGGCAGCTGCCTCAAAGCGTGCTCCAGAGATGCCATCTGCGCGACGACCACGACGGTCGAAGATCTCAGCCGATTCAAGTTCAAGGTCGCGGTGCCCTCCCCGGTCCTGTTCGGCCAGTTTCCCACGGGGATTACGCCCGCCCAGGTCGTCGATGGACTGCTCGCGTTCGGGTTCGACGAGGTTTGGGACTATTCGATCGAGATCAACCTGGTTGCTCGCGCCATCCAGCAGTACGTAGAACAGTGGACGGGACCCACGCCACTGATCTCCGTATCATGCCCTGTCGTGGTGCGTCTGGTGCAAGTCTTGTATCCGGCCATGGTCAACCAACTCATCCCCATCCAGCCCGCCCGCGAAATCGCCGGCCGGGAAGCGAAGCGGCGCTTCTCAGCGCGGCTTGGCCTGCGCGAGGATCAAATCGCCGTTATCTACATCACGCCGTGCCAGGCCAAGACCATTTCCATCCTCCAGCCGGCCGAAGGCGTTGAGAGCAATCTGGATGGTGCAGTGGGTTTCCCCGAGGTCTACAATGCCATCCTCGCCTGCCGGAGTCTCAAGAAGAGCGATGCGATTAAGAGCTCTCGGCCCCCCATCATCCGCAACTCTGGGCTCCTTCGCTTGCACGTGAGCGAGGGCATGGGCCGCCTTGTTCAGCAGCATCGCTACCTGATGGTGACAGGCCTGTCCAACATCATTCAGGTCTTCAACGACATCGAAAAAGGGAAGCTGCGAAACGTGGGCTTCCTCGAGGCGTACTGCTGTTGGAACGGCTGCACTAGCGGGAACCTCACCGTCGCGAACATGTATGTTACGGGGTCCACGTTGCGTTCTCTGGCGAGGACCCTGCCGGAGATGGACCCTGAGACAGAAGCGGAAGTCGAACGGCGGTTTCCTAAGGAGGACTTCTCTCTTAAGGCTCCGATTCGGCCGCGTCCCACCCGAGGAACAGCGGCCAGTCTGAAGGAGAGAGTCCAGATGAGGCAGCTGGCAGAGGACGCGCTGGCCAGTTTGCCTGGCCTCGATTGCGGGCTCTGTGGGGCCCCGACGTGTAGGGAATTGGCGAGAGACGTGAGCGTGGGCGACG
>JBAVYF010000655.1:0-7810 GCA_049698655.1 Occallatibacter sp.
AGGCAGAACCGGAGCGTCCGGCAGCTTCAGGGGCACAGGCGGCAATCGGCCCACCACGGAAGCGACGATGGATTTGGGGTCTGGCGGTGGGGATCGCAGTAGCCGCCGCTTCCTTGCTCCTGCTGCGGCCATCGCATCCGCAAGCGCAAGACGCCTTCGAACGCTTCTGGTCGCCCGTGGTGACCTCGCCCAATCCGGTGCTGTTGTGCATGGGGCAGATGCGGGCAACGCGAGTCCAATTGGATCCAAATCCTTCCCGCAATCCTTTCAGTGTTTCCATGAAGCTCGGTCCCAATGGCGACTATCCGAAAGATATGCCGGTAGCGGTACTGGCGGATGCAGAAACCCTGGCCAATGTGGCCGGGCTGCTGAATGCAGTGAAGAAGGCCTATACCATCCGCGGAGAAGCCTCCACAACGTTTGTCGACTTGCAAAAGGGCCCGGTTGTGCTCCTGGGCGCTTTCAATAACGACTGGACGATTCGCACCACGCAATCCATGCGCTTGCATTTTGAAATGGACCCGAAAAGCCTGTCATGGTGGATCGAAGACCGGCAGAAGCCGGGAGTGAGGATTGGCGAGGTACCGCAGGCACATTGGCCTCTGTTAGAGGACTACGCAGTGGTGGCGAGGATCTTCGATCCGCAAACCCAACAGCCGACCATTGTGGTGGCGGGAGTGACTCCGTCAGCCACCTACGCTGCCGGCGAGTTCATTACCAATCCCCTATATCTGGATGACTTTTCAACAAAGGCGCCGCGGGATTGGAATGCAAAAAACATGGAATTGTTGATCAGAACCAATATCGTAGATGGAGATCCGGGACCTCCGCAGGTGGTTGCGAGCTATTTTTGGCAACGCTGATGTGCTCTGCGGCAGTATTTGCTCAGATTAGCGCCTTGCAATTCGAACCTGGCATAACTCTACGCAGGAGGCGGCCGTGTTCGGGGTGCATCGTCGCTCATCCTGCAGCGATCCGACTTGGCCCTCACCGAATCGGTCCAGGTCCAGCACCAGCGTCTAGTTGGCCGAGGAGATAGCGAGGAAATCGAAGCTATCGAGGGTTTTGACAACAGGGAACTTGGCTTGCCGGATGCGGCGCTCTGTGGCGCGGCGGTAGCGATCGAGCAGCTCCAGTTCGCTGCCCAACTCAATATGTGTTTATGTTTTCAGGGATACAACCATTGCGATAACTTCCGGCAGCGCGGCGTTCGTCTCTCAATAAGCGATGGTTTGCGATCAGTCGAACCCACACCGGTATGAACCTGATCTGGTTGCCGGACGCTTTGGCTATGACATATGCTTGTGCGCATTTCTCATAAAGCTCGGTGTTGAAGAGAACGCGTTCGCAGGTCATTCCCAGGCATAACAACCTCTCGCCAAGCAGTGCGGCATTGGCCCCTCGGCTGAATGTCTTCCTGACCATGTCGCAGTGCGCATAATCCTCGTCCGGCAGCGGTCTGACGTATGAACCAATATGCCTCACCTGTTCGTCAAAGACTGGCGGCAACAGGCCGCCAAACCTGGCAAGCTGGTGCACCCACTTGGGGCTCGAAATCGCCACAGCGCCGGCATCGGCCCGCCCCCTATAGATGGATGCATGAAGTCCACACAAACCCTCTCTGGAGAAAAGGGAGGCCGTATGGAGATCGGCGATTTCAATCTGCCGCCAATCGATCTGTCCGGACGCCAGGATCATTTCCATCTTCCCCGGAATCCGCATGGAAAAACTGTCCACCGGGGTGTTGAAGAATCCCTTGCCGGCAAGACGCCGGCATCCATCCAGCAATTGCGTTTCAATCGGCATCCGCTGCACGATACCTCCTGAGTTATACGAGTTTCAACACGTCCTCGAAGCGGTTCAGTGCATCGTCGATCACCGCATCGGTATCGGCAAGCCCGGTATAGATGCGGCTTCCCGCGATAGTGATGATTCCATGCGCGCTGAAAGCCGCACCCATTTCTTCCATCATGTGTTTGCGGGGCCCGGCCTCGCGCATCACTTTGATCGGGTTGCGCATGCTCATCAGCATGACGCCCGAGGTTTGCAGGTGGACGATCGGACCAAGGTTGTAGGTGACATACGGCAAACCCAGGCGGTGAATGATTTCGTCGAGCCCCTTCCGCAATCGGTCGCCCGCGCGCCCCGCCTTCACCGCGGCATTTGTGCGCAGCATCTCTTGAATGGAAAAATAGCCTGCCGCGCAGGAGAGTGGGTTTGCGGTTAGCGTTCCCCCTACAAATGCGCGTTTCGAGCTGGTCCCGATGCCGCCGGACAGCAACATCATCACATCACGCCGACCTCCGATGCCGCCCGCCATCGGGTAACCGCCGGTCAGGCATTTTCCCAGTACGGTAATGTCCGGTTTAACTCCAAAATAGCCCTGTGCGCCGCCCATCCCAATGCGAAACCCAGTAACAACCTCGTCGAAGATCAGCAGCGCGCCGAATTCGTTGCAGAGTTTTCGCAGCTCACTGTTAAAGTTTCGCTGGACGGGACGGGTGCCGCTCTCCGGACCCAACGGTTCGACAATAATTGCAGCGGTTCCGCCCCTCAATTGATTGAGCCACAATGTCCGGCGCAAAGAGTTCAGATCGTTGGGAAATCGCTCCTGAATATAGGCAGTTGATGCACGGGGTATGCCGATGGCCTCTCTGCGGCCAGTACCGGGAATGCGCATGCCATACACCATCTGGTCGCTCCAGCCGTGATACGCGCCGCCGATCTTAATCACAAAGTTTCGGCCCGTATAAGCGCGAGCCAGGCGAATCGCCGCCATCACAGCTTCCGTTCCAGAACCCAACATCCGGAACATCTCGATGGCAGGCATAGCTTCGCAAACTAACTCGGCCAGTTTAACTTCATACTCATGCAAGAGGCCGGTTAGCGGGCCGCAAGAGTCCAGTAGCGCATGGATTTGTTGCCGGACAGTTTCGTCGTTGGAGCCGAGCAGTATTGGCCCTCCGCCCTTAAGAAAGTCGATATAGCGGTTGCCGTCGACATCGGTGAGCCAGGCCCCGTTGGCTGCGGTCATTGCCAGCGGAAAGGGATAGTTGAAAGCAAGGTTATGCTGTATGCCACCGGGAATGATTCGCTCCGCTTGTTGCGAAAGAAGCCGGGATCGATTGCACTTCTGTTGAAAATACTCCAGGACAGTCTCCATGTTTTCATGGCGGATAGGGCATATCGGCTGCTTGACAAGCGCCGCGAGACGCGCATATATATCGTCCGTATCGGGCCATTCCGAGATGCCATACGCAGGCTCCGGCGCGTTGTTGTCGAGCATGGGCAGGGTGGCGCCTGATGTGTTCATTGCACAGACTCCTTGTCTTTAGAATTGACCAACAGGGTGATAACTTCGGACAAAGACGGTTCGCAGTCCGAGACTGCCCGATTGTGGATTGCATCGCGAAAGAAGGTGGCGCAGGCCGACTCAAGAGCTTCTACCCTAGCCGCAGTCTCCCCAAGCGTCGGACCACAGCAAACCACACCGTGGTTGCGCATAAGGTAAGCATTAATCTCCGGTCGAAGCGCTTTCCGCAATTTCGACGCAAGCCAACTTGTACCCGAAGGGGCATAACCCACGAAAGCGGCTTTCTGCCCCAGAATGATTTGGTGGAGCGGATGACGAATCTCCAATGCACGCCCCAGCAGGGTATAAGCGCTGGCTATAGGCTGGTGGGTGTGAATACTGGCGCGGCAGTCTCGTCGGACACGTAGAACATGGGCATGTAGCCTATGTTCGACAGAAGGCCGGCTATCCCCTGCGACGCGCACAAGATCGTCCAGGCGGAGCACGCATATATCTTCCGGCCGCATCGCGTAATAGTCGGTTGCAGTGGGAGTGACCGCAAAATGCTCATCGTCGATACGGTAGGCGACATTTCCTCCTATTCCCGCGAGATATCCCTTATCGGCGAGTTCCAGGCAGGTGGCAACAACCTCACGACGGGCTTGATCGAAATTCATAATTGCACGTTCCTTGGAAGATTCAACCGCCGATACAAAGGCGCCATACGCCGGTATGCAAGCTTGAAGGTTTCGAAGAGTTCGTCGTAGACGGCCTTCCTCCCAGAATCCGGCAGATAAGTGTGACGGATGTTTGTCAGACCCGGGATATCGTCGAAAGAAAGAGCGCCGATCCCCACATAGCCAATGAATGCCGCTCCCACGGCATTTGCCTGAATCGGGGACTTCACTTGTCGAACAGGAATGCCGAGTATGTCTGCGAATATCTGGCACCAGACGTCTGAGGTTGCACCCCCGCCGACCATCGTGACTTGATCGAGCGGCTTGCCGAGAAAGCGATTGTACGGTGTGATCATCCAGCGGGTGTTAAGAGCAACCCCTTCCAGGACCGCACGGATTACGTCTTCACGAGAATGCTGTAAGGATAGATTCAGCAGACCTGCCCGCAAACTTGGGTCATCGACCGGACTGCGTTCCCCGAAGATCCATGGCGTATAAAGCAAGCCTCGAGCTCCAGGCGGAACGGACGCTGCAATTCTCTCCAAAATGGAATAGGCATCGGGAGGCCTTTCCGTGCCGAACTCATCCGGATGAAAAAGAATCTTATCGCACAGAAAGGAAAGATTGGAACCAGCCGACGACTGAAGAGCAACTGCCAGATAGCGCCCGTTTATGGCACAAGGCACAGATGCAATTTGCGCAAACACATCTGTCTTTTTGAAGGGAACATGCGCTCCGATCCAGGACGAGGTGCCTATATAGAGATGAGCCTCGCCATCCCGAACAGCCCCCGATCCGATCGCCGCCGCGGAGTTATCAACGGCGCCCGCCACCACCAATGTTTCCGGCGGGAGGCCGAGTTCTTCGGCAGCCGAAGAGCACAGGGGACCGAGCACATCGGTACAGCGTACAATCTCCGGCAGCTTTTCCCTATCAATTCCGGATTGGGCAATCAGCTTTCGGTCGTAATGGATATTACTGGCATTGCGATTGTCGGTGACCCATGAGGTCAGGATGGAGTCCACGGTGGCGACGAACCGGCCAGTGAGGCGCAGGTTCATATAGTCGAGGGCGTTCAGGAATTTGTAAGTCCGATCATAGATTGCTGGCCAGGCTTCCTGAATAAAGGCCATGTGTCCCGCGGGGTCTTTTCCCGAGAGCGCCGGAGCGCCGCCCGCTCGATTGATCCAGCGCAATAGTTTGATAGGGTCGTAGCCGGCCACGGCAAAGATCCGGTTTCCGGCTCGGCGGTGAATCGCCTCGGCCCCTCGCATATCGATCCATGACATCGCCCGATGTAACGGCTTGCCTTCCCGATCAACGGGAACCGTACATTCTCCCTGGCAGGAGCAGCAAATGGCGGCGATCTCTCCGCCCGTCTCCGGCAGTGTCCCTATAAGCTCGCGGGCAGCCCCGACAAAGGCGCTCCACCAATCTTCAGGCGCCTGCTCTGCGCCAACTTGATCCACGATGTGTAGCGGAACAGGACGGAAAGCCCACTTCTGGACAACTCCGTCAAGCCCCACCAATGCACATTTGCAGCCCGATGTTCCCAGGTCGACGGCGAGGATAAATCGGTTGTAACGCGCAGCCACCATGGCCTCTCCTGCCTCTTCCGTATGCGTGCAGCGATGCTCAGGTTGAACGTGTCGGCATGAGCCAACCACAGCTTCAGGCAGATGCGTCCCCATCGCCCTGCCCGCATTCTACGAACAAACCCTGTGCAAGCCGCAAAAACCCCTTGTCGGCGAATCCGGAGCAGCACTTCCGGCTTCCGAGAATAATATGAGCAACCGTCATATTTGTCAACAGGCACCTGTCCGGCTTCCTCTCTCCATTGGCATCACTCCCCACGATGCGAACCGCATATACCCCTCCATGGAATTGGGGCCAGGACCGGGCCAAGCGAAGAAGTGCGCAAAATTCTGAGGCTCCCCGCTGGCCGCTGCTCCTCTCGCCGCCAAACGATGTTGTATGGTCTAATATGATGAGCAATGGGTGGATTTGACACAAGAAATGCGGAATTCGATCCCCCCGCGCCCGGATCGGAATTCCTCTGTTTCCGCGGCAAAGCATGGCGTGTTCGTTCCGTTGCCGGTCTCGTCTGTCAAGGAACGGAATCGCACATTTGGAACTCCATCTGTGAGGATAACGATGTTCGAGGTTGAGAATAGGACGCAAATCAAGCGGAAACCGCGTCAGGAACGCAGTCAGGCTCGTTTTGAAAGCGTATTGGAGACAGCTCTGCGCCTGTTCGCGGCGCGTGGGTATGAAAGCGTCTCCATGCGCGAAATCGCCCGCGAGGCGAAGATGCCGATCGCCTCGGTGTACCAGTATTTCCCGATGAAACTGGCGATTGTGCGCGAGATGTGGACCCGCTACACTTCGACAATTTCGGGAACTTTGGCGGCTGGGATTCGCCGTTCCATCCAGGAAGGCAGGAATGAGGCGAACCACCTGGTTGGAATCATTATTGATCGGATGGCCGAACTGCAGGCTTCCAACCCTGCCTTCATCGAGATATGGAGTTGCGTGGCCGCATCAATCGAACTGCGCGCGCTCAATATCGAAGACACGCTTCAAAATGCCCGCGTCATCGCAGATGCCTTGCAGAAACTGCATCCCGATTCCGATCCGAGCGCACTCTACGACCGCTCCTTGATCGCAATCGAGATGGCCAGCGCCACTACCCGGTTCGCTCTCGCCCTCCCCGAGCCACACCGTGCCCGCGTCTTGCTCTCTTTAAAGGCAGCGATTTCTCTGCTTATCGATCCCGTGACTTTATGTGGTGATACCACTTTGCTGCCCGCAGAGAGAAAGACCCGCCGCGCCGGAGCGGAGATGAAAGCGAAGCCTACCGGGAAAGCGGGCGCGGCAAAAAGAGGAAGAGGGACGGTCAAGCGGTAGAGGCGGATAGTTGTGCATCTGCCGCGCCGCGCAGCTTGACCGCGCCATACAGCGCCAGGGCCAGGCAATTGATCGCCAGCACCAGCACGCCGATAAAAGGCACGCCGAAAACTGCACTCAGGCTGGCCGCCAGCCCCGGCCCGATTCCATTTCCCAGCGTAACCAACGCGGTGCTGACCGCGACGACTCGTCCGCCGCGATCCAGGAATGCCGCCAGGCCGAGTTGGTAGATCACCGCGGAGAGGTTGGTGACCGCCTGCAGGATATTTGCCGCGAGATAGACCCAGTGGACCGCAATCGTGCTTACAAGCAGGATAGAAAAGGCATTCAGCGCAATGACAATCAGCAGCGAGTTGTAGCGCCCGAAGCGATTGCCGGCGCAGGCCGCACCCACTGCGCCGAGCAGCAGGAGCATCGTGGAAGCGGAAAGGATCATGCCGATTGCATGGCTATTGAAGCCGGCAAAACTTCCATATCTCTCTTCCATACTCCAGAATGCGCCTTGGCCCAGTTGCGTGAGAAAAACGGCAATGACTACCAGGAGCGCGGAGAAGGAAAACGGCGCGCGCAAGGCCGGCCCGGTGGAGTGCTGGCGGGCAGAGTGCGAGGGCAGGCGCTGCAAAAGAAATGTGCTGCACAGGCAGATCAGCAAAAGGCAGGCATAAGGCGCGCGGTAGCCGAAGCGGTCGATCAGATAGGGCAACACGGCCAGCCAGAAGGCGGCATCTATGATTGAAGTAATGGTAAGAATTGCGATCAGCCGTTCCCGGTCGGCTCCGAGGGAGAGGACGCTGGTTGCCTCGGCGCCGACCACGCCTGCTCCAACTCCTGCCAGGAGACGCGTGGCAAAGAGCGCCGGAAGCGCAGGAGAGATGAGCGTGAGCGCCGTGGCAACAATGGTGAGCAGTCCACCGGCCAATGCCCAGCGGCGCGC
>JBAVYF010000656.1:0-2601 GCA_049698655.1 Occallatibacter sp.
GGTTCAAAATGTCCGTGACTGTCGTGCCGGGCTCCGCGACCGGGGAATTAATAGGCATCGCAGGCACGTTCACCATACACATTGAAAACGGAAAACATTCGTACGACTTCGAATACACGCTTCCCGAGTAACCCGGAAAGCCCCTGGTTGCGGAAGTAGTCGAATTGAAAACCGCTGTGGCAGGGTGAACCGCTCCGCCCGCGCGAATGTTACAGTGGAGTTTCACATCCCATGTTTGCCACCTCCCAGCACGCGCATTTCATCGGCATCG
Organism: Occallatibacter sp.; assembly: GCA_049698655.1. Lineage (GTDB taxonomy): Bacteria > Acidobacteriota > Terriglobia > Terriglobales > Acidobacteriaceae > Telmatobacter. The sequence goes on from JBAVYF010000656.1 coordinate 272, forward strand.
GCGGAATCGGCATGAGCGGCATCGCCGAAATCCTGCTCAACCTCGATATGAAGGTTTCGGGCTCTGATCTGCGCCGCGGACCGGTGACCGACCGCCTGGCCCAAATGGGCGCTACGATCTACGAGGGCCACAATGCCGCCAACATTGCCGGGGCCACGGTTGTGGTCACCAGCTCCGCCGTCTCCGCGTCCAATCCTGAAGTGCTGGAAGCCCATGCCCGCAAGATTCCCGTCATCCAGCGCGCCGAGATGCTGGCCGAGCTGATGCGCCTCAAGTATGGCATCGCCATCGCCGGCATGCACGGCAAGACGACCACGACTTCGATGGTGGCCGCGGTGCTGGCTGCCGGCGGACTGGACCCGACGGTGGTTGTCGGAGGCCGGGTGGACGCGCTCGGCTCCAACGCCAAGCTGGGCAAGTCGCAGTACCTGGTGGCCGAGGCCGACGAGAGCGACCGCTCCTTCCTCAAGCTCTCGCCCATCCTCGCCGTTGTCACTAATCTCGACCGTGAGCACATGGACTGCTATCGCGACATGGCCGATGTCGAGCAGGCCTTTCTGACCTTCATTGACAAGCTGCCGTTTTACGGCGCGGTGACCGCCTGCGTGGACAATCCGCAGTTGGCAGCCATCCTGCCCCGCGCTCACCGCCGCGTCTTCACCTATGGAGTTGCAGCCGAGGCCAATTACAGGCTGGAGTATCTCGATGCAGTGCAGGGAACCTTCGCGCGCTTTCAGGTGACCACGGACGCCGGGCCGCTCGGACCTTTTGAATTGCATGTGCCCGGTCGCCACAACGTGCTCAACGCCACGGCCGCCGTCGCCATTGCCCACCAGCTTGAGGTTGACGCGGAGAAGATTGCCGAAGGGCTCAGCCACTTTCGCGGCGTGGACAGGCGCTTTCAGTTGCGCGGCCAGGTGCGCGGCATCACCGTCGTGGACGACTACGGCCACCATCCCACGGAGATTCGCGCCACCCTGGCCGCCGCCCGCGAGTGCGGCCACCAGCGCGTCCACGTCGTATTCCAGCCGCACCGGTACACCCGGACAAAGGACCTCCTGGATGAATTCAGTGGCGCGTTTCGAGATGCGGACACCGTCATCGTGCTGCCCATCTACGCCGCCAGCGAGGAACCCATCCCCGGCGTGACGGCCGAGCGGCTGGCCGAACGGATCGAAGGCCCGCAAGTCCAGTTCGCCCCCGATTTTCTTGCGGCCGTCGCCGCCATCGCCGCCCAAGCCAGGGAAGGAGACCTGATCCTCACCCTCGGCGCAGGGAGTGTCAGCCAGCTAGGCCCACAGATCCTGGCGGTGCTGGAAAGGGTTTGAAGGAGTATTGAGGCTTTCTATACTTCCGGAAAGAAGTTCAATGCCAGGTTGTAGTTACAGGCACGAGTTAAAGAGGTGCTTCAATGAGTAAGATCGCGTTCATAGTGATTTCTTGCGTCTTCGCCTTTGGGCAGTTGAACTCAGCTGCACAGACTACTGATTCAAGCCAAAAGCGGGCTGTCGAGAACCTGCCTCCTGTAATTGTCTATTGTCTGGATGCATACAGAGACAAAGGTCCAGACGATGCTGTTCGAGCGTGGATCAAGGGCAGCCCGATTGATGGAAGCAAGGAAGCTCTCAGCCAGTCAAACAATTTGCGGCAGGTTCAGGACTATTACGGCGCGTATCGGACCTTCGAAGTCATCGGCAGCCGGGACCTCTCGCCTAGAACTCGGATTTTTTATCTGGTTCTGGACTACGAGAAGGGGCCGCTCTTTGCCCGGTTTGTCGTCTACCGATCAGACGAGGGCTGGATTTTGACGAGCTTCAACTTCAATACCAAGGAAGAAGCCATCTTGCCGGCAGAAGCTCCTTTGAACTGAGTGGCAATCCTGGTAAACGCCTTGATTTCTTACTCCTCTGTTTTTTGATCCCTATTCTCTGACCCTGTTTCTCCAGCTCACTGTCCCAAAACTCTATACCCGTAACATTGCGGGTTCCCCCTGCGCCTGTTGCGGAAATAGCAGATGCTCGCCGGTCTATAGTGAAGGCTGGCGACTCTCACGACCTTGCTCAGGCGTGACGACACTCAGTAGTAACAGAACCCGTTCCCTCGTATGGGAAGATGAAGCGCCCACCGAGCCCCGTCTCCGGCGCATGCAGCAGGGTGTGCCCCTTCCGGGCCGCGCGCCGATGGGCATGCCGCTGGAGATGGAAGACCCGGACGACGGCGACGACTCGCCGCGCTCCGGCGGCTCACGCCGCGATTGGCAGGGCGGAGGCTCGTCTAGAAGGGACTCATCCGACAGGGATTGGCCGGGCAGACCCTGGTGGCGTCCGGCG